>DASXJN010000038.1:0-11908 GCA_036497365.1 Jatrophihabitantaceae bacterium
GGCGGTGCTCGTGCTGCGGAACTGGGCGAGTGCCCAGCGGTTGGCGTCGCTGATGTCGGCCAGCGGTGTGCCGAACGGGGCGCCGCGAAGCTTGCGTTCGGCCATGAGCCGCAGCCGCGCCGACACGGCGCGCGCTGCGAGCGGCTCGGCTGCGCCGCGACGGAAGCGCATCGTGCTCGCGCCGAGTACCAGCCCTGCGACGCGATCCGGGTGTCGCCGCGCAACCAGTTGCGCGACCAGCGAACCCATCGAGTACCCCGCGACGACGAACCGGTCGACGCTGCAGGCATCTGCGACCGCGACGACATCGTCGGCGAGGTCATCGAGATCGAAGTGCGGTGATCTGATCCCGCGACCGTGCCACCGCTGGTCGAAGGTGATCGTCCGGTAGCGCTTGCTCAGCGCCGGCAGCGACGGGTACCAGGTGAGCACGCCCGTGCAGGCGAGCGCGTGCAGCAGGAACACCGGGGGAGCCTCGGGCCGGTCGCCGCGCGGTGCCCCGGAGTCGGTGACGAAGGTGGTGCCGCGCCCACTCAGGTCCACCATGTGTCCGGGTGGCAGTGACCCCACCGGAGGCACGGTGACCAGTCGCGTGGTCAGCGCCAGACCCAGGTTGCCGATTCGGCCCACGACCTCGATACTAGAACACGTTCTACCTTGGGACGGAGGGCTGCGCGTGGACTTCACGCTCGACGAGACGCAACAGGCCGTGGCCGACCTGGCCGCGACCGTGCTGCGCACCGAGCCCGACCACGCGCGCGCGACTGCCGCACTGGCCAGCCCGTCCGGCTACGACGAGACGCTGTGGAAGGCAGTCGCGCAGGCGGGACTGCTTGCACTGGCCGTCCCGGCGGCGGCCGGTGGCGACGGCCTCGGCTCGGTCGAGGTCGCCGCGGTGCTCGCCGAGGTCGGTCGGCAGGTGTTGCCATCGCCCGCGCTGAGCACGCTCGCGCTCGGTGTGCTGCCGCTGGCGGCAGCGGGCGCGCACGGCGCGCTCGCCGACGTACCCGACGGTGCAGTGCTCACCGCGGCGCTGCAGCCGATGGCCTTGCGCGGCGGCACGCTGACCGGACGGGCGCGCGGCGTCGCGTATGCCGCGCAGGCCCAGCGCATCGTCGTCCCGCATCAGGACGGGCTGGCGTTGCTCGATCCGGCCGGCGCGACGCTGACCCGCACGCCGACCTCGACGGGAGCTCCCGAGTACACCGTCGAGTGCACGTCGGCTCCGGTCGATGCGGTGCTGTCGTGTGATCCGGATGCGGTCGCGCAGTACGCAGTGGCGGGTGCACTCGCGGTCGCCGACGGAGTGCTCGCGGGCGCTCTCGAGCTGACTACACGCCACCTGCGGGAACGGGTGCAGTTCGGCCGCCCGCTCGCGACCTTCCAGGCGGTGGCACAAGAGATCGGCGACATCTACATCACGTCCCGCACGATCCATCTCGCGGCTGCCGCGGTGAACTGGGCGCTGGCGAACGACCGTGACGCAACCGATGACATCGAGATCGGCGCCTACTGGCTGGCTGCCGAACTGCCCGCCGCACTGCAGATGTGCCATCACCTGCACGGTGGTCTCGGTGTTGACATCACCTATCCGCTGCACCGGTACTACTCGCATGCCAAGGACCTCGCGCGGTTCGTCGGCGGGGCGGCCTTCCGGCTCGACCGGATCGGGGTGCCGTGCACATCGAGTTGACGCCTGACCAGGCTGCGCTGCAGGCCGAGTTACGCGACTACTTCGCATCGGCCGTTACTCGCGACGAGGCGCGCGAGATGCTCGTCGAGCGACACGGGCCGGTGTACCGCGAGGTCGTGCAACGACTGGGCCGCGACGGCTGGCTCGGTGTCGGCTGGCCGAGCGAGTTCGGCGGGCGAGGCTTCGGCCAGCTCGAGCAGACGATCTTCGTCAACGAGGCGTCGCGCCGCGACGTGCCGCTGCCTTACGTCACGCTGCAGACGGTCGGCCCGGTGTTGCAGCAGTACGGCACGGCAGAGCAGAAGGACTTCTTCCTGCCCCGGATCCTGTCCGGTGAGCTGCACTTCGCGATCGGCTACACCGAACCCGAGGCGGGCACCGATCTCGCCAATCTGCGCACCAGCGCGGTACGCGACGGCGACACCTACGTGGTCAACGGACAGAAGGTGTTCACGACGGGCGGCCACGACGCCGACTACGTCTGGCTCGCGTGCCGCACCGATCCGTCCGCACCGAAACACAAGGGCATCTCGATCCTCATCGTCGACACGACCGATCCCGGGTTCTCCTGGACGCCGACGATCACCGCCGACGGCGCGCACCACACCAACACGACCTACTACCAGGACGTCCGGGTGCCGGTGTCGATGCGGGTCGGCGACGAGAACGCGGGATGGCGACTCATCACCAACCAGCTCAACCACGAGCGGGTCATGCTGGGACCGGCCGGCCGATTGGCCGGTCTGTACGAGCGCGTCCACGACTGGGCCTGCCGCCCGGATGCGGACGGCGTTCGTCCCATCGACTCGGACGACGTGCGACGGGCGCTGGCCGAGACGCGCGCCACGACCCGGATCAACGAACTGCTGAACTGGCAGGTCGCGTCGAGTGGCGATGTCGATGTGGCGGATGCATCCGCGACGAAGGTGTTCGGCTCGGAGCGCGCGCAGCACGTGTTCCGATTGCTCGAGGAGGTCGTCGGCCGGCACGGCGACGCCGCCGATGCCGAGACCGCTGGACTGATGCACTGGCTCGACGTGCAGGCCAAGCGCACCCTCGTACTGACCTTCGGCGGCGGTGTCAACGAGGTGCAGCGCGAACTGATCTGCATGTTCGGGTTGGGTCTGCCGCGAGTGCCACGATGAGCGAAAACGTGCTGGCCGTCGCGAACCGGTTGCGCGCCGCGGGGGAGTGTTCGCCACGCGCCGCCCGCGACGCCGTCAACCAAGCCATGATCAACAACTGGACCGAGGCAATCGGCGACGACAATCCGGCGTACCGGCAGGGGATCGCGCCGCCGGCGATGATCCAGGTCTGGACGATGCAGGGACTGCACGGCTCGCGTGCAGACGACGATCCGCTCGGCCTGATGATGGCCGCGCTGGACGCGGAGGGCTACACATCGGTCGTCGCGACGAACTGCGAGCAGAGCTATCACCGCTATCTGTCGGTGGGCGAGTCGCTCACCGTGACGACTCGGTTGGAGGACGTCGCCGGTCCGAAGCAGACCGCACTCGGCGAGGGGTGGTTCGTCACCACGCGCAACGTCTGGTACGCGGGCGACGAGCCCGTCGCCGAGATGCGCTTCCGGGTGCTGAAGTACACGCCGGCTCCGAAGGTCGACCGGTCAGCAGTGCTGCGTCCGGTGGTCAGTCACGACACCGCGTTCTTCTGGGAGGGCACGGCGGCCGGCGAACTTCGTATCCAGCACTGCCCGTCCTGCGACTCGTTACGGCATCCGCCCGGGCCGATGTGTCCGACGTGCGGCTGCGACAAGCCGGACTGGGTCGTCGCGGCCGGCACAGGAACCGTGTTCAGCTACGTTGTGCACCACCATCCGCCCGTGCCAGGCAAGGTGCTGCCGTTCGTCGTCGCCGTCGTCGAACTCGACGAGGGCGTGCGGATGCTCGGCGAACTGATCGAGGCCGAGCCCTCATCGGTGCATGTCGGCATGCCGGTGCGTCTCGCGCTCACGAAGATCGACGAAGAACTGACGCTGCCGTTCTGGCGGCCGGCATGACGGCAACCGAGGTGTTGATCGGCACGCAACTGCCGAGCATGACGATCGAGGCGACACCGACGTTCGTCGTGTCGGCCGCGCTGGCGACGCGCGACTTCCAGGACGTGCACCACGATCGCGATGCGGCGATCGAACGCGGGTCGAAGGACATCTTCGTCAACATCCTCACCGACACCGGGCTGGTCCAGCGGTTCATCACCGACTGGGCCGGTCCGGAAGCACGGATCCGCACCATCTCGATCCGGCTCGGCGTGCCCTGTTACGCGTACGACACGTTGGTGTTCAGCGGAGTGGTCACCGAGATCGACGGCTCGTTGCTCACCGTGTCGGTGACCGCCCGCGGCGACCTCGGTGACCATGTGGTCGGAACGGTCCAGGTGGAAGTGCAGTGAGTCTGGCCGGCAAGGCCGCGATCGTCGGGGTCGGCGCGACCGAGTTCTCCAAGGACTCCGGTCGTTCCGAACTGCGACTTGCAGCCGAGGCGGTGCGGTCGGCGATCGCGGACGCGGGTCTGCAACCGTCCGACGTGGACGGGCTCGTCACGTTCACCCAGGACACCAATACCGAGGCGGCTGTGGCTCGCGAGGTGGGCATCCCGTCGCTGTCGTTCTTCAGCCGCATCCACTACGGCGGCGGTGCAGCGTGCGCGACGGTGCAGCAGGCCGCGATGGCCGTCGCGACGGGTGTCGCCGAAGTGGTGGTCTGCTACCGCGCGTTCAACGAGCGATCCGGCCAGCGCTTCGGCCAGGTGATGACCGGGTTGGCCGGTGCGCCGACGTCGTCCGGGGTGGACGCGTCGTGGTCGTATCCGATGGGGCTGAGCACTCCGGCCGGATGGGTGGCGATGGTGGCGCGCCGCTACATGCATCGTTACGGCGCGACCAGTGCGGACTTCGGTCGCGTGGCCGTCGCCGATCGCCGAGCAGCCGCGACGAATCCCGCCGCGTTCTTCTACGGCAAGCCGATCACGCTCGAACAACATCAGGCGTCGCGGTGGATCGTCGAGCCGCTGCACCTGCTCGACTGCTGCCAGGAGAGCGACGGAGGCGTCGCCGTGGTCGTGACGTCGGTGCAGCGTGCGCGCGACCTACCCAACGGGGCGGCGGTCATTGCCGCGGCAGCACAGGGGAGCGGCGCGGATCAGTTCGTCATGACGTCCTACTACCGCGACGACATGGACGGGCTGCCGGAGATGGGACTGGTCGGCTCGCAGCTGTGGCGGCAGTCGGGCGTCGGCCCGTCCGACGTGGATGTGGCCGTGCTCTACGACCACTTCACGCCGTTCGTGCTGATGCAGCTCGAGGAGCTCGGTTTCTGTGCACGGGGCGAGGCACGCGACTTCATCGCCGACGGCGCGCTCGAGTTGGACGGGCGGCTGCCGATCAACCCGAACGGTGGGCAGCTCGGCGAGGCTTACATCCACGGGATGAACGGCATCGTCGAAGCCGTGCGCCAGGTGCGGGGGACCGCGGTGAACCAGATCTCGGGCGCATCGCATGTGTTGGTGACCGCCGGCACGGGTGTGCCGACGTCAGGATTGGTACTGCGCGCCGCCTAGCTGCCCGGTGCGGTGTAGGCGAGTCCGCCCGCACGGCTGAGGACGTCGGCGAACTGCGCGGTCTCGAGCAGTTCGTGCGTCTCGATGGATCCGAACGCGCCGGTGCTCGTGACCGCGAGGCTCACCGCTGCGGCTGATGAGCTGTCCGGCACTTCGAAGACGACGAAGCCGTCCCACGCTCCGAACATGAGGTAGTAGGACTCCATGCTGCCGCCGGCCGATTCACACAGCTGGGCGACCACCGCCCCGCGATCGCTCGGGTTGTTCATCAGGCCGTTGACGGTTGCCGGCGTGAACTTGAAGAAGATGACGTATTTGGCCATGGCGGTCCCTCCGTTCGGCTCACCGTAGCGCCGCGGGTCAAGCCTCGCGAGGCTTGGCCCTTCTGCAGGGTCCACGTCGGCGTGTCTCCCTGCACGGAGGCCAAATGTCGGGGCTAGGCCTCGTCCGCTTGGGTGACCCACGCTGAGAACAGCGGCATGCTTGCCCACGGCGCGGCATCGTCGTCGACCACCGACACCGCGACGACCGCGTGCGGATGGGTGAACTCGACGCGAGCCTCTCGCACGCGCACGGTCTGGTGCCGAGGTGCTGCACTCGCTCTCATGGCGAGCACGGTTATCGCCGCGGCTTTGAAACCCGCACGGGTGTACTCGGCGACAGCGACGTGCTTTGCCGACCACTCCTCGCCGCCTGCCGCGTGGCACAAGGCTTCTCCGGCAGCATCGAATCCGATGTCGAGCGACAGCAGCCCGTATTCGGACTTGGCCGACCAAGCCGGGAGGATCGTGTCGATCCTTTCGCGCTCTTTGCTCCTTACCTCGGTGTGTTCGGCGATCGACCACGAGTGCCCCGTCTCGAGCGGGAGATCGAAAAGCGAGACACGGCCGGCGAAGTTGCGGGTGCGCGCGAGCTCCATCGCGATGTCATGGGCGTTGCGAATCACGACGTCCGGTGCGAGAGAAGGATCGGCGATCACCGAGACCACCGCCATGTCGTGGTCAGTCGACCAAGCGGCGTGTGCCGCCATGACGCCGTCGTCGGTCATGACGATGTTGGTGCGGTGGTCCCCGGTTTTACTCGGCGCGTGTAGCAACGTCGCGACATCGAAACCCGGAGCGCACGCGATCTGAAGCTGGTCGACGCCGACCGGCTCGAATGGATGCGCCCAGCTGATCTGACATGCGATCGCGCTGCACAACACGACCAGGAGCAGCGGGTCCGACAGGTCGAGCGGAAACGCCTCGATCAGATCGAGCGTGTGCTCGCGTGCCCACGCATCGGCCTGTTCCTGCGATGGCAAAGGACCCGTCCCGACCTCATCGGGCAACGTCGCGAGCCATGCATCCAGCGCATCGGTGGACACTCGCCTCCACGCCGCGGCGGCGAGGGCGAGGACGTCGGGAGGCGACTCGAGCAGCAACCGCGCGGTCTTGGCAGCCTCCTCGATCGGCAGGCCGAGGACGTCGGCGAGTTCGGCTCGCAGCCGATCGTCATCAGCGGCAGGTGCTGCAAGCGCTAGGACGATCCAAGCACCGAGCGGCGACGCGACGTGGTGCTCAGCACCGACCGCGCGATGGAATCGCGTGGCGTACGCGGCGATCGCATCGCGAGCGTTCACTACGCGTAGCGCTTCTCCGCCCGCGCACGAGCCTTGATCGCCTCGACCTCGCGGTTCTTGGGCGGCGCGGAGGTGGTCAAGTGCGCAAGCAACTTCTCGGTGGCACGCGACACCTCGGCGACGGCGTCGTCGAAGGCTGCCTGATTGCTCGCTGAGGGCTTCGAGGTGCCTGCGACCTTCCGCACGTACTGGAGTGCGGCGGCGTTCATCTCCGACGAGGTGGCCGGCGGTTCGAAGTTGTGGAGGGTCCGGATGTTGCGGCACATGCCTCCACCATCTCACGTCGCGGGATCCGACACGCCCGGCTTGATCCACACATTTGACTTAGCCGCGAGCACGCGACGACGGTGGACGAGTACCCCGAAATCTGAATCGAAGGAGTTTTACCTGATGTTGACGCTGGCCGACAGCGCGACGACCGAGATCCGCAACCTCATCGAGAAGAACCCCGAGGTACCCGACGACGCCGGCGTGCGCATCGCGACCGCCCCGGACGGAGCGACGCTGACGCTCTCGCTCGCACTCGTCCCCAGTGAGGACGACGCCGTCGTCAACGACCACGGTGCGCGAGTGTTCGTCGAGCCCACCGCGGCGCAGCTGCTGGACGACAAGGAACTGCACGCCGCGATCGACGAGCAGGGCCAGGTGCAGTTCGCACTGGCCGAACAGGCCTGACCTACGCGACCAGCCCGCGGCCGGTGACGAGCGGCAGATCCAGCGCCGTCACCAGCCCGGGCCGGGCCGCGACCACTGCCTCGATCGCATTGACCAATCGCATCGCCGTCGCCTTGAGCCCGGCGGTGTTGTGGTCACCGTCCGTGCCGAGCAACTCGAGATCCAGCGTGTAGTTCGGCTCGCCGGTGACCTTCACCCGGTAGCAACCCCGCCCGGCCGGCTGCGGCCACTCCGGTGCGAGATCCGGACGCAACCGTGTCACGTGCTCGAGCACGCACACCGCACGGCCGTGCCACTTGCCCAGCACCTCGAACCGTAGTGCGGCCATCGTGCCCTCCTCGATCACGCCCGACGCGATCTCGAACTTCTCCGGTGCCGGTATCCGCTCGACGGTCTCGGTCACCTCGTCCAACTCGACGTCCAATCCGGCCGCGAGCTGACGGACGACCGAACCCCACGCGAGCGACAGCACGCCCGGCATCAGCAGCATCGGCGTCTCGTCCAACGGCTTGCCGAAGCCCATCACGTCGAACAACACGGTGGCGTTGTCGTAGGTCGAGTAGTCGAGCAACTCGAAGCAGCGCACCTCGTCGATCCGCTCGGAGACCGACGTCAGCACCAGTGGCAGCCAGTCGTTCGCAAAGCCCGGATCGACACCGTTCACGAACAGCGACGCGCCGCCGGCGCGCGCCGCCTCGTCGATCGGCCCGATGAGCTCGGCCGGGACAACCCCGTGCGGGTACTGCAGGAACACCGGGCAGGACGACACGACGTTGATGCCCGCCGCCAGGAATCGCTTCAGGTCGTCGATCGCCTCGACGAGCCGGTTGTCGGCCATCGCGGTGTAGACGATGCAGTCCGGCCGCAAGGCGAGCACAGCATCGGCGTCGGTCGTTGCCGCGACGCCGAGTGTGCGCCCGAGCCCGGCGAGGTCACCTGCGTCGCGACCGTCCTTCGCAGGATCCGACACCCACACGCCGACCAGGTCGAGTTCCGGGCGCGCGGCGATGCCTGCGATCGCATGCCGGCCCACGTTGCCGGTGCTCCATTGAACGACTCGTAGCGACATCGACGCACCTCACAGATCGGGAATCGGCAAGCGCATGTTGGGTTGCTGCAACCCGCCGTGAACATCGAGCAGCGCGCCGGTCAAGTAGCTGCCGGCTGGCGAGGCGAGGTAGAGCACGGCTGACGCGATGTCGTCGGTGCTGCCGAGGCGACGCAGCGGCGTGGCTTGTTCGATGCCGGTGCGCATCTCGTCGTTGGCCATCACGATCTCGAGCGCGGATGTCGCGGTGGAGCCGACGGCTATCGCGTTCATCCGGATCTTCGGCGCGAGATCCTCCGCGGCCAGCTCGGTGTAGTGGATCAGCGCGGCCTTGGCCGTGCCGTACGCGAGGTACCCACGGCCGGCGACCTTGCCGACGATCGAGGCGATGTTGATGACCGATCCGCCGCCGTTCTCGAGCATGAGCGGGACGGATGAGGTGGTCAGCGCGTGCGCGGTCGACACGTTGAAGTGGAACGCACGCTCCAGGAACCCGACCGAGGTCTCGAGGTAGGTGCGGGGCATCGTGCCGCCGATGTTGTTCACCACGACGTCCAGCCGGCCGAACACCTCACGCGCGGCGTCGGCGAGCGAACGTACCGCGGCCTCGTCGTTGAGGTCGGCGACGACGACATGAGCCTTGCGGCCCAGGGACTCGATGGCGGCCGCCGTCTCGTGCAGCTGTTCTTCGGTCCGCGCCGAGATCACCACGTCTGCACCGGCTTCGGCGAGGGCGATCGCCGAGGCGGCGCCGATGCCGCGTCCGGCGCCGGTCACGATCGCGACCTGGTCGTCGACGCGGAACCGATCGAGGATCGACATCTACTTACCCCCTGCTGCTGTCTGTCCGGCCAGTCGGCCGAACAGCGTCGAGTCACCGAGCGAGAGACCGCTGCAGTAGCCCTGCGCCGCAACGCCGGACGTGGTGCGCCCGGCCGCGTATAGGCCCGGGATCGGTTCGCCGTCGTCGTCGAGCACCTCGCCGCCCGGAAGCGTGTGCAACCCGCCGAGCGTGAACGGCGCATAGATGAACTTGTCGGCACGAAGATCGAATGCGGCTAGTGGTCCTTCCAACGGCGTCAGCACCGGCGCCCGCTTGTGGAAGAGCGGATCCGCACCCCGCGCAGCGTGTTCGTTGAAGTACGCCAGCGTCGCCGTCAGCGATCCGGTCGGCAGGCCGATCTCGGTCTCGAGTTCGGTTGCCGTCTCGCACACCCAGGTGGCCCGGATGTTCAGCCAGTTCGGCGCGTAGTGCGCTTCGTCGACGATGAGGTAGGCCTGCCCGCCCTGGTGGACGAGCGAGGTCTGGCCGACCCGTCCCATGTAGGTGTCCTCGTTGACGAAACGCTGGCCGAACCGGTTGACGATGATGCCGTGCACGAGGCTGCGCGGCGCGTTGAAGGGCAGCGCGCACTCGATCGCGTCCATGCGTTTCACTCGGGCACCGGCTGCGAGCGCCATCCTGATGCCGCTCCCGTCGTCGCCGTCGGTGCCGAGGCGCAGCGGCGTCGCCTGCACAGCCGGCGCGTACTGCGCGATCATGTCTGCGTTCTGGATGAATCCGCCTGCGGTGAGGACGACGCCTGTGCGGGCCCGCAGATGCAGTTGATCGCCGAACTGGCTCGCGACGACGCCGACCACCCGGCCGTCGTCGAGGATGAGCCGTTCGGCGCGCGTGTCGTAGCGCACGCGTGCGCCGGCGTCGACCGCGGCGGCGCAGAGCAGCCGCATGAGTACCGCACCGCCCGGCCGGCCGCCTTGCGTGACGTGTCCGCGCGGCGCAGGGGTCGCGACCTCGTCGTAGGGCCACGCGTTCTCGCCGCCGGTGAACATGAGGCCCTCGCCGTCGACCGCGGACGTGCCGTTGGCGTGCGGCAGCACGGCCCCGAGGAACTGGACGCCACGTGCGACCAGCCAGTCGCGGTGCTCGAGGCTGCGGTCGCAGTAGACATCGATCTTCGCCTCGTCCGGGGACGGGCCGCACGACGCCTTCAGGAACGTGCGCATGTTCTCGACCGAGTCGTCGTAGCCGGCCTGTTGCTGTTCGGGCGTGCCGCCGCCGAGGTAGACGAAGCCGTCCGACATCGCCGCCGCCCCGCCCGCGGCACCGGCCCGCTCGAGCGCGATGACCGAGGCACCCGCGGTTGCCGCTTCGTAGGCCGCGCAGGATCCGGCTGCGCCGAACCCGACGACGACGACGTCGGCCTCGTCGTCCCACGACTCGACCTCGGCGGCAGGCTTGGGATGAACCGTCACGAAGTCTCCAACGAGGCGGCAGCCAGTGCGGGTGCGCCGTCGCGCTCGTCCACCGTCGTCACGAGCTCGAACGAGGCGTCGGTGCGCCACACCGAGGTCCGCAGCGTCTCGCCGGGGAACACGACGCCGGCGAAGCGCACCTCGAATGCGGCCAGCCGGGCCACGTCGCCGTCGAGCAGGTCGTCGACCAGCGCCTTGGCGACCATGCCGAAGCTGCACAGCCCGTGCAGGATGGGCCGCGGGAAACCGGCCCGCGCGGCGAATGCCGGGCTCGAGTGCAACGGGTTGCGGTCGCCGAGCAAGCGGTACCACAGCGCCTGCTGGGGCAGCGTCGGCGTGACGAGAACCGTGTCCGGCGCGCGGTCAGGTGGCGCAGACGATCCGGACGGGCCGCGTGACCCGCCGAAGCCGCCCTCACCACGCGCGAAGATGCTCGACGTGTTCGTCCACAGCGGAGTCCCGTCAAGGTCGCGCACGAGCGTCTCGGTGACGATGACGGCGGCGTTGCCCTTGTCCCAGATGTCCTTGACCCGAGTGACAGCGCGCGCCCTGCCGTCCGTCGGCAGCGGGCGATGCACGTCGATGCGTTGGGTGCCGTGCAGCACCGTGGTCAGGTCGATCGAGATGCCCGGGTACTCGACCTGCGGCACCGCGGTGGCGTGCAGAGAAGGCGCTACGACGGCAAAGGTCGGCAGCACGTGCAGGACGTCCTCGGTCGTGTAGCGCAGCTCGCCCGGGTCGACCGGATTGGCGCCGGCGCCGAGCGCGAGGTGGTACAGCAACACGTCGGACGCCGACCAGCTGAACTCGATCGCGGGCAGTTCCGCGCCGAGCGCGGCGGACGGGTCAACCGGCACGGTCGAACTCCGCCGTGCGGCTGCGCGACGCGCGGGCCACGATGTCGAGCGCGGCCAGATAGCCGAACGTGATCGCCGGGCCGATGGTCGCCCCCGGGCCGGCGTAGGTGTGCCCCATCACCGTGCTGCTCACGTTGCCTGCCGCATAGAGCCCGTCGATGACCGAGCCGTCGGCACGCA
>DASXJN010000039.1:0-6300 GCA_036497365.1 Jatrophihabitantaceae bacterium
TTGGCGACCAGCCGGACGACGGTCGGACCGCTCACCCCGGCCCGCTCGGCCAGCGCGGCCACCGGCTGCAACCCGGCCGCCGGATAGTCCGACATGAGCGCCTGCGCCACGCGCATCTCGGCCGGGGTGAGCTGCGCGCGCCCGTTGCGCACCACCTCGGCGACCGTCGTCGACCGCCGCGCCGCCGCCATCGCGGTCAGTACTTCCAGCGCGCGGCGTCGGCCAACTCGTCCGGGGACGCCCCGGCGGACCGTTCCACCTCGTAGCGGCGCAGGTCCACGATCGTGGTCGCCAGCGCCTCGCCGAATGCGGCGGCCAGCACGTCGTCCGCCTCGAACGCGTCGGTCGCCGCGGCCAGGCTGGTCGGCAGCGGCACGATGTCGCGCGAGGCCCGCTCGCTGTCGGTCAGCGACGCCGGGTCGACGTTCACCGGCTCGCACAAGGACGACCCCGAGCGCACACCGTCGAGCCCGGCCGCGATCAGGCCGGCGACGACCAGATACGGGTTGCCGGACAGGTCGAACGCCTTGACCTCGAGATTCGCCGCGCCGGCATTGCCCGGCGACCCGGTCACCAGCCGCAACGCCGCCTCGCGGTTCTCCAGACCCCACACCTGGAACACGCCGGCCCAGTGGCTCGGGATCAGCCGAAGGTAGCTGGCCGGCGCTCCCGCACCGACCGCGAGCAGGGCCGGCAGGTGGGCGAGCACCCCCGCCGCGAACGACTCGGCTTCGGCGCTCATCCCGTACTGCCCGGACGACCCGGTGAAGATGTTCTGCTCGCCCCGCCACAGCGACAGGTGCACGTGCCCACCGTTGCCGACACCCTCGGCGAGCACCTTCGGCGAGAACGACGCGTACAGCCCGCGCTGCAGGCTCAGCGCGCGGATCGTCTCGCGCACGAGCACCAGCGTGTCGGCGGCGCCCACGGGGTCCTCGGCAGCCATCGAGATCTCGTACTGCCCGGCGGCGTACTCCGGATGGATCTGGTCGACCGAGACGCCCTCGGCGTCGAGCGCGACGAGCACCTCGCGCAGGTAGTCCGACTGCTCGACCAGCCGGGTGTAGCCGTACGCCGGGCCGGTCGCTGCCGGCGTGAACTGCGGCGTCGTCGTCGACACCGCCCACTCGACCTCGAACGCCATCTTCGCCGTGTATCCCGCATCGGCCAGCGCCGCGGCCGCCTCGATCGCCTTGGCGCGCTGATCCTGCGGATGCACCGTGCCGTCCTGCCGGTACCGGAGCGCCGGTGCCCACGCCCAGCCGGGCTGCGCAGCGAGCACCGTCACCCGCGAGAGGTCCGGATGCAGGCGAAGGTCGCCGACCGGCCCGCCGGCCACCCGTCCGGCCACGATCGTGTCGTCCGGCAGGAACGCGTCGAACACCGGCGAGGCGCCGATGCCCCAGCGGGCCGCGCTGTCGAGCTTGGCCAACGGCACGGCCTTCACCCGGGTGACGCCGCAGTTGTCGACCCAGGTCGTGGCCACCCCGACGACGCCGCGATCAGCGAGATCGGTGCGCGCCTTTCGCGCGGTTTCGGCCTGGTCGTCGCGCTGCTGCTGATCCACGTCCGGCATGTTACGGGTCGTGAAACGTTTGTTACAGGCGGCGCGGGTGCTTTTCTTTTCAATTCAGTGCGAGCAAACTTCGTCAGACCACGAAGTGCTCTGCGCTGTTGGAGGACGAGATGGCGACGCCCGAAACCGTTGTGATGACGAGCGAGCCGCAGCAACCGAAACGATCTCTGCGCCGCAACCTCACCGTATGGCAGGCGATCGGGCTCTCGATCGCGCTCATGGCACCGAGCATGGCCGCCAACATCAACCCGCAGGGCATGGTCGGCACCGTGGGTCGGGCGGTGCCGCTCGCGTTCCTGCTGGCCGCGGTGGGCGTGCTGCTCGTGTCGTACGGCATCGTCCGGCTCTGCCAGTACTACCAGCACTCCGGCTCGGTCTACGCGTTCGTCGGCGCGACCCTCGGCCCGCGCACCGGCGCGGTCTCCGGCCTGGCGCTGTTCGCCACGTACGTGTTCTACGGAGTCGTCACGTCGTGCGCATCCGGCTGGATCGGGATGGCCTTCCTCGATCAGGTCGGCATCGTGCACAAACCGCAACCGTGGGTCGGCTTCGTGATCGCCGCGTGCTCGCTGCTGCTCGCGCTGCTCCTGACCATCGTGCCCGCGAAGGGTGGGACGACGACGCTGCTCATCATCGAGGGCCTGACCGTGGCGCTCATCGTGGCGGTGTCGGCGATCGTGCTCGTCCGCCTTCTATCGCACAACGTGCCGAACGGTGGACACCAGCACTTCACCCTGGACGTGTTCAAGGTGTCGAGCGGCACGCCCACCTCTGACCTGTTCCTCGGCATCGTCTTCGGATTCCTGTCCTTCGCCGGATTCGAAGCCGCGTCGACGCTCGGCGAGGAAACGGCGAACCCGCACCGCGACATCCCGCGCGCGATCCTCGGCACGGCGATCTTCGGCGGGATCTACTTCACCGTCGTCACCGCCATCGAGATGATGGGCTTCGGCACCGGACCCAACGGGATCAAGAACTTCGGCGGCTCCGGAGCACTGGTCGGTGATCTGGGACGGTCGTTCGTCGGCGACTGGGTCGGCGATCTGATCAGCCTCGGCGCGACGATCAGCGCATTCGCGTGCTGCCTGGCCTGCATGGTCGGCGCCGCCCGACTGCTGTTCGCGATGAACCGCGACCTGCAGGGCGAGCGCGGGTTGTCGGTCGTGACGCGGCAGGGCACGCCGGCTCGCAGCGCGCTGCTCGTCGCGGTGCTGATGGGCGCGATCCTCGCGCTGATGCACTTCGCGTTCGGCGCCGACACGTTCGCCGCGTTCCTGTGGTCGGGCACGATCGGCACGCTCATCCTGCTGGTGGCCTACGTGTTGACCACGATCGGTGCGATGCGACTGCTGTTCTTCCAGCGCAAGATGCGGGTGCCGATGTGGCAGATCGTCATCCCGCTGGCCGCCCTTGTCGTGCTCGGCTACACGATCTACCGCAACGTGTGGCCGTACCCGCCGATGCACCTCGACGGAGCCGAGAATCCGCCCTTCTGGTACCCGATCGTCGCAGGCGGCTGGATCCTGCTGTGCATCGTCCTGGTCGTGGTGTTCTCCGGCGCGGCCCGCCAACTCGGACGTAGCCTCGCCGCCGAGGAGGGGTTCATGACCGACCAGTCCGACCGGATGGTGCAATCGAGAGCGTGAGCATCGCTGACGACATCCGACTGACCGACCACCACTGCCACGGCGTCGTCCGCGAGGATCCCGACCGGGCCGCGTTCGAGGCGATGCTCAGCGAGGCCGATGCAGCGGGACCGTTGCACGGCTCGCTGTTCGCGACGCAGGTCGGTATGGGCGTGCGTGCGATCTGCGCGCCGCTGCTCGACCTGCCGCGTTTCGCCGAACCGAACGACTACCTGGCCCGCCGTAGCGAACTCGGCTGGCACGAGGTCACCGGTCGGATGCTCGCAGCGACCGGCATCGACCGATTCCTCGTCGACACCGGCTTCGAACCCGAGTCGCTGATCTCGCCGCACGACCTGGCCGACTACGTCGGCGGACGCGCGGACGAGATCGTCCGGCTCGAGATGACGGCACAGGAACTGCTGGCCCGGCTCGACCCCAGCGCGTACGCCGACGCGTTCCGCGGTGAGCTCAGCCGGCGCGCCGCGACCGCGGTCGGGTTCAAGTCGATCGCGGCGTATCGCGGCGGGCTCGACCTCGACCCCGCCCGTCCGTCCGACGCCGAGGTCGCCGACGCGGTTGCCGACGCGCAGCGCGACGGGACGACCGGCCGACTGGTCGACCGCACGCTGATCCGCTTCGGCATCTGGACCGCGCTCGAACTCGGCAAGCCGGTGCAGTTCCACGTCGGCTACGGCGACAACGACGTCAACCTCGATCGCTGCGATCCGCTGCTGCTGACGCCGTTTCTGCGCGCGAGTGCCCCGCTGGGCGTGCCGATCATGCTGCTGCACAATTATCCGTTCCAGCGGTCGGCGGGTTACCTCGCGCAGGTCTTCGACCACGTCTTCGTCGACGTCGGTCTCACCCTGCACAACGTCGGCAGCCGCGCAGACACGATCCTTGCCGAACTGCTCGAACTCGCGCCGTTCGGCTCGGTGCTGTTCTCGAGCGACGCGGCCGGGCTACCGGAGCTGTACGCGATCGCGACGACGACGTTCCGGCGCGCGCTGAACGCGTTCCTCGACGACGGCATCGCGCGCGACTACTGGTCGGCACGTGATGCCGAGCGCATCGCGCACATGATCTGCGTCGAGAACGCGGCACGCGCATATCGCCTGGACGCCTCGTGACCGACGGCGAGGTCGCCAAACGACTCTGCGCCGCACTCGAGGACGAACTGCCTGCCGCCGCTGAACTGCGGCACCGGTTGCACGCCGCGCCGAGGCTGTCCGGCAACGAGAGTGACACCGCCGCCGCGGTCGTCGCAGCGCTCGGCCTCGGTGCCGGCACGATCGTTGCCGGGACCGGACGCATCGTGCAGCACGGTGTCGGCCCGCAGGTCGCGCTGCGGTCCGAACTCGATGCGCTTCCGATCGTCGAAGCGAGCGGGCTGCCGTGGAGCTCGACCGGTCCGGTGATGCACGCGTGCGGTCACGACGTGCATCTCGCCGCGCTCGTCGCCGCCGTGCGTGCGATCGTCGCGAACGATCTGCCGGTCACCGCGATCCTGCAGCCGCGCGAGGAGGGCGCCCCGTCCGGGGCACACGACATCGTCGCCGCCGGCGCGCTGCACGACCACGACATCCGCGCTGTGATCGGCGCGCACGTGCAGCCGCGAGTGGCGACCGGCGCAATGGCGGTGACCTCCGGCTTGGTCAATGCCTCGGTCGACCACTTCGAGATAACGGTGACCGGGCGGACCGGGCACTCGGGTTATCCGCACACCGTGATCGATCCGCTCGTCGCGCTGGCCGCCGCAGTCGTGAACCTGCAGCAGATCCCGGCCCGCCGGGTCGACCCCGTCACCGGCGCTGTCTGCATGGTCACCGAGATGCACGGCGGCTCGTCCGACAACGTGGTGCCCGGTGCGGCCTACGCGCGCGGCACGCTGCGGCTGATGCGCGACGACGACCGCGTCGCGATGGCCGTCGCGCTGCGCGAGATCGTCGAGCACACTGCTGCGGCCTACGGCTGCACCGCCGCGGTCCGGGTCGTCGAGGGCGAGCCGGCGCTCGAGAACGATCCGGCGCTTGCGGCGCGGACGGCGGAACTGTTGCGCGCCGACGGGTACCCGGTCGTCGACGACTTCCGCTCGTTCGGCGCGGACGACTTCGCGTTCTACTGCCGAGCCGTGCCGGCGCTCATGATCTTCGTGGGTGTGGACGGCGCGGGCCTGCACAACCCGACCTTCGTCCCGCCCGACGACACGATCCGCACCGTCGCGCACGCACTGCTCGCCGGCTACCTCGCGTCAGTTGTGGAGTAGGTACAGCCCGTTGCGGCCCTGGCCGTGGTCCGAGCCGTCGGCGATGTGCACGGTGCCGGCGATGACGCAGTCGTCGGCGCTGCGGCAGGCCATCGCCGTCTGCAGCAGCTGACCGTGCGAGAACTTCGGGAAGTTCACGTACATCGGACGCTGCGGCGCGCCGAGGCGGGTGGTGAAGCTTTCGCCCACGCCGTGACCACGCACGACGTCACTACTGCCGCCGTAGGTCTGGCAGACCGGACCGGCGGCGCAGTCAATGCTGTTCAGGCGTGATTCGCCGAGATACCGGTCGGGTACAGCGGGCACGACCGTGCTCGCGCCGGAGGTACTCACGCGCGTGATCGTCGCCGAGTCCGGCCAGGCCACGGGCGGCGGTGCGTCGTCCGAGCCGAGGTGCCCGACGATGTAGCAGGTGCCGGTGCTGGCGCAGTCGACCGCGTCGGCTTCGATCGCAGCATGGCTGTGGGGATCGTCCTCGGTGATCATGGGGATTTCGTGGGTCGTCCAGGTGCCGTTGTCGTCCACGTCGTAGAACCAGCTGAAGTCGGACGGGTCCTCCTCGTCCCCGGACCCGGCGTGGTACTGCTCCCCGATCGCGACGCAGTAGGTGGCCGACGCGCAGGAGATGCCGTTCATCCGCGCCGTGTCGGCGCCCGATGCGGGCACGAACGGAAGTTGTTCGACGGTTGCCGGGTCGCTTCCGCCGAGCGGGATGTGCAACGCGACCGGGTCGTCGGTACCGAGTCCGTCGACGGCCAGACATTCGTCCGCGGACGGGCAGGTCACGGCGGAGTTCTCGTTGCTCGACTCGAACTCATTCCCATCGACCG
>DASXJN010000040.1:0-6486 GCA_036497365.1 Jatrophihabitantaceae bacterium
GGCTGCTGGCCGTACTGCTGGTTCGACTGATCGTCGGACATCGAAGACCCTCCGCATCCAGATCGGCGTCGGTGGCCGAGCTACCTGCCGACCCGATTCACTGTCGTCAGTCTCGTCCCTCGCGCGCCAGGATGCGCGCAAGGACGTCTTCTCCGCTGTCGTCAGCGCGGTGCCGGTGACCGCGAGCCGACCCCTCGTCGCTGGCGCTCGCGTGCCGGCCGGCCCGGGCCGCAACCTCGTCGCCGTTGCCGGCCGCAGGAATCGGGTCGAGTTCGAAATCGGTGAACGGACGGATCCGCGGCATCGACGCGAAGGGATCAGCTTCGGCGGATCCGGACGCCGCCACCGACACCGGCTCCGGCTGGCGCACGGGCTCGGGTTCCGGCTTCGGGACGGGTTCCGGCTGTCGCTCGGGCTCGGGTGCTGCCTGCGCGACCGGCTCCGGCGCAGGCTGCGGCTCCGCCTCGCGCACAACCTCCGGCTCGCGCACGACCTCCGGAACGACGTGCGGGACGACCTTGCGCAGGTCGGCGGTCGGCTGCATCGCCGGCTCGGGCTCCGACGCGGCCGGGCGCACCGGCTCGGGCTCCGGCTGGCGCTCGAGCGGTGGTGCGAGCCGCTCGACCACGATCTCGGCCTCGTGCACCTCGGGCACCGGCTCGGGCTCGCGCGCGCCGACCTCGCGCAGCTGACGCAGCTCGTGCTGCAGCGCCTCGAGGTCGGAGCCGATCAGGCGAGTGGTCTCGATCCGCTCCAGCCGCATCTGCCCGCCGACCTTCTCGACCAACTCGTTGCGCAGCGCGGTGACCTCGGCGCGCAGCCCGGCGACCTCCTGGGCGAGTCCGGCCTGCACCTCGCGGCGCAGCATGTCCTCGAGCTCGGCCCGGAACTCGCGGCGCGCGGCGTCGACGGCGTTCGCGATGGCCATCTGCTCGATCTCGCCGAACTTGCGCAGGTCCAACTCCTGACCCGGCGGGGGTGTCGAGATCGGAATCGGAATCGGCGCGGGAGCGGGCTCGCGAGGCAGCCTGACGAAGACGAATGTCCCGACGAAGGCGCTCCAAACACCGAGGATCACGCCGATCTGGACCCGCTTGTAGTCGTTGCCCGTCACGATCAAGTACACCGCGACAACGGCCAGTGCCATCGCGACGACAAAGCCGGCCCAGCGCAGCGCGACGACGCTGCGACTGCGGAATTGTGATCGGGGCACCCGCACAGTTTACGGACCAGGGAAAGATGCGCCTCCCGGTGCGTTCAGCGGCCCGTCAGCGCTCAGTTATCTCGATCCGACGGGTCGTGCCGATCCCGATTCGGGTCGATACCCGCCCGTTCCAGCACCAATCCGGCGGCGAGCGCCAGAATCGTCGAGCCGAGCAGCAACAGGCCGACCCGGGTGTCGTTGGCGGCCGCCCGCACCGTGCTCGCGTCCGGAAGTACCCGCAACAGCAGGCCTATCGCCGCGCCGGCGAACACCGCCCCGACGATCGAAGACGCCTTGCCCAGCGCCACAGAACGGGCGATGGCAATGGCGGTCATCGGCTTGGCCCACGGTTCGTGTCGCACCGCGGCGCGGACCCGACGGGCGATGACGAACTCGACGACGCCCAGCACGGCCAACGGCACCGGCACGAAATAGCCCAGCGGCGGCAACGAGCTGTAGGAGAACTTCAGCAATACATACGTGCTGACGCCGATGATGCCGAACGGCACCAGCAGCTCGAGCGCCCCGGTACGTTTCATTGGCCTACCCTCGCTTCGCTCGGTTCGGCCACCGAAGGTCTTCTGCTCCCATGATTCGCTCCGCGAGCGTCGCTCATGCCAATGCCAAGTCGGACCGCCGGGTGACACCGGCGACCTCGTCGCCGGGCAACGCGGCAACGAGATCTGCGACACGTTCGCCGCCGAGACTGGCGTCCGGATCGGCGGCAGCCCATGGCACGAGCACGAATGCGCGCTCGTGGGCGCGCGGGTGCGGCAGAGTCAGCTCGGGGTCCCCGCTGCGCACGTCGTCGACGCTCACCACGTCGACGTCCAGCGTCCGTGCACCCCAGCGCACGTCCCTGGTGCGGCCGGCCTGCCCTTCGGCCGCGTGCGCGCGTTCCAGCCAGGTGTGCGGCGTTGCCGACGCGTCCCGTACGAGGACGACGGCGTTCAGGTAGTCGTCCTGCGGCACCGGACCCCACGGCGCGGTCTCGTACACCGGCGACACCGCAGCCAGCCATGGGCGAAAGGCATCGACCGCCAGCTGGAGCCGGGCGAGCCGATCGCCGAGATTGGACCCGATCGACAGAACCGCGCTACTCATGCGCGTCCGCGCGTGATCGTCACCGCAACGTCGTCGAAGCTGAGCGGGATCGGCGCCTGCGGCTTGTGCACCGTCACCGTCGCCCGCTCGACGCGGTCGTCCGCGAGACAGACATCGGCCAGCCGCTGCGCGAGCGTCTCGAGCAACTGCACCGGCTCACCAGCCACCACTTCGGCAAGCCCACCGGCCAACTCGCCGTAGTGCACGGTCCTGGTCAGATCGTCCGTCGCAGCCGCGGGCGCGGTGTCGAGTTCGAGGACGACGTCCACGACGAAGTCCTGGCCGTCGCGCCGCTCGAAGTCGAAGACGCCGTGAAACCCGCGCACCGTCAATCCGGTCAGCGCGATGCGATCAGCCATGCTGTACCGCGGCAATCGCCAACGCGGCGTCGACGGACGCACGCACCGCGTGCACGCGCACGCCCCACACGCCCTGCATCGCACAGAACGCGGTCAACGCGGTGGTCGCATGCTCGCGGTCCTCGACCGGACGCGGCTTGCCTTCGGCATCGGCGAGCAACTTGCCGAGGAACGACTTGCGCGACGAGGCGACCAGCACGGGCAGGCCGACCTCGACGAAACTCGGCAGCGCAGCGAGCAATGCCCAGTTGTGCTCAGCCGTCTTCGCGAAGCCGAGTCCAGGATCGATCACGAGCCGCGACGCGTCGACGCCGGCGGCAACCGCAGCGTCGACCCGCGCAAGCAGTTCTGCACGCACGTCGTGCACAACATCGTCGTAGTGCGCGAGTTGCTGCATCGTCGCGCTGTGGCCGCGCCAGTGCATGAGGATCCACGGGCAGTCGGCGTCGCGCACGACAGCCGGCATGTCCGGGTCACCGAGCCCGCCGGACACATCGTTCACGACAGACGCACCCGC
Organism: Jatrophihabitantaceae bacterium; assembly: GCA_036497365.1. Taxonomy (GTDB): domain Bacteria; phylum Actinomycetota; class Actinomycetes; order Mycobacteriales; family Jatrophihabitantaceae; genus RYN-133. The sequence goes on from DASXJN010000040.1 coordinate 3,185, forward strand.
TTCGAGCGCGGCCGCGGCGACCGAGGCGCGGTAGGTGTCGACCGAGGTCGGCACCCCGTGCCGCGAGAGCTCGCGGATGATCGGCAGGATCCGCCGGATCTCTTCGTCCGCGTCGACGCGGCGCGCGCCGGGACGAGTCGACTCACCGCCCACATCGATCAGATCGGCGCCCTCGGCGAACATCTCGAGGGCGTGCGTCACGGCGGAATCGAAATCGAGATATCGCCCGCCGTCCGAGAACGAATCCGGCGTCACGTTCAGCACGCCCAGCACGGCGATCCGGTCCGAGCGGCTGGGCAGCATAACTGGCTACTTTCCGAGAATGAGGCTGAGTGCTTCGGCCCGTGACCGTGGGTCGGCTTTCAGCGTCCCACGCACGGCCGACGTGACGGTCACCGAACCGGGTTTGCGCACTCCGCGCATCGCCATGCACAGGTGCTCGGCCTGCACGACGACGATCACCCCGCGCGGTTGCAAACGGCGCATCACCGCGTCGGCAACCTGCGAGGTCAGCCGTTCCTGCACTTGCGGGCGCCTGGCGTAGAGATCGACGACACGGGCCAGCTTCGACAGCCCGGTGATGCGGCCGTCCGTGCCGGGGATGTAGCCGACCGCGGCGCTGCCGTGCCACGGCACGAGGTGGTGCTCGCACGTGGAGTACAGCGGGATGTCCTTCACGAGCACCAGTTCGTCATGGTGCTCGTCGAAGGTGGTCTCGAGGACTTCCTCGGGGTCGACGAACAGCCCGGCCATCGTCTCGACATAGGCCCGTGCCACCCGGCCGGGGGTCGCCTTGAGCCCGTCGCGTTCGGGATCCTCGCCGATCGCATACAGCAGCTCGCGTACTGCGGCCTCCGCCCGGGCGAGATCTACGCCAGGGCTGTCAGTCATTTCTCGGCAGGCGGTGCGTAGGACGAGTTGCCCGACGGTGGATAGCCGCCGTACGAGCTGCCGGCACCGGGACCGAACGCGCCCGGCTGACCGGACGGGGCCGGCGGTGCGGGCGGGTTGGGCGCCGGGGTCAGGCCTGGCTGCGCGCCGTTCGACGACCCGTTCAGACTGCTCGATCCGCTCTTCGTCAGCGACGGCGGGATGTCGATCGGCGGCCGGTCGCTCGGCGTGCGCTTGCCGAACCCGCTGAACGTGTTGTGCGGCGGGCGCTTGTGCACGGCCCCGAGGATCCGCTCGAGATCGTCCTTGTTCAGCGTCTCTTTCTCGACGAGTTCCAGCACCATCGCGTCGAGCGCGTCACGGTATTGGACGAGGATCTCCCACGCCTCGTCGTGCGCGTGCTCGATGAGCTCGCGGACCTCGCCGTCGATGTCGGCGGCGATGTCCTCTGAGTAGTCGCGCTGGTGACCGTAGTCGCGGCCGAGGAACGGCTCGGAGTCGTTCGACCCGTACTTCACCGCACCGAGCTTGGCGCTCATGCCGTACTCGGTGACCATGGCGCGTGCCAGCCCGGTCGCCTTCTCGATGTCGTTGGAGGCACCGGTGGTCGGCTCGTGGAACACGAGTTCCTCCGCGGCCCGGCCGCCGAGGGCGTACACGAGCTGGTCGAGGATCTCGGCGCGCGTCTGCGTGTAGCGGTCCTCGAGCGGGAGCACGAGCGTGTGCCCGAGCGAGCGGCCACGCGGCAGGATCGTCACCTTGTGCACCGGGTCGAGGTTGGGCATGGCCCAGGCGGCAAGTGCATGCCCCGACTCGTGATAAGCGGTGACCCGCTTCTCCTTGTCACTCATCGCACGCGTCTTGCGTTCCGGCCCGGCGATGACGCGATCGATCGCTTCTTCCAGAGCCTGCGTAGTGATCAGCCGGCCGTTGTTACGCGCCGTGAGCAACGCGGCCTCGTTCACCACGTTGGCGAGGTCGGCGCCGGTGAAGCCCGGGGTGCGCCGTGCGATGACGCCGAGATCGACGTCCGCGGCGAACGGCTTGCCCTTGGCGTGCACCTTCAGCACGGCTTCGCGGCCGATGACGTCAGGCGGGCCGACCGCGATCTGGCGGTCGAAGCGACCGGGGCGCAGCAGCGCCGGGTCGAGGATGTCGGGACGGTTGGTGGCCGCGATCAGGATCACGCCACCCTTGACGTCGAAGCCGTCCATCTCGACGAGCAACTGGTTCAGGGTCTGCTCGCGCTCGTCGTGACCGCCGCCCAGACCGGCGCCACGGTGCCGGCCGACGGCGTCGATCTCGTCGACGAAGATGATCGCCGGCGCGTTCGACTTGGCCTGCTCGAACAGGTCGCGCACACGTGACGCACCGACACCGACGAACATCTCGACGAAGTCCGAACCTGAGATCGAGTAGAACGGCACACCGGCTTCACCGGCAACCGCGCGAGCAAGCAACGTCTTACCGGTACCGGGCGGCCCGTACAGCAGCACGCCCTTCGGGATCTTCGCGCCGATCGCCTGGAACTTCGCCGGATTGGCGAGGAACTCCTTGATCTCTTCGAGTTCCTCGATCGCTTCGTCCGCGCCCGCCACGTCGGCGAAGGTGGTCTTGGGAGTGTCCTTGCTGACGAGCTTGGCCTTCGACCGGCCGAAGCTCATCACCCGGTTGCCGCCGCCCTGCACCTGGCTCATCACGAAGAACAGCACTCCGACGATCAGCAGGATCGGCAGCAGGCTGACCAGCACCGACAGCCAAGCGTTCTCCTTCGTCACCTTCACGTTGAAGGACGTGCCGTGCCGCTGAAGGTCACTGAAGATCGCGTTCGCCGAGTTGGCGGGGTACGACGTGCTGATCTTGGTATTGCCTTGGTAGGCCGACTTCAGCGTGAGCTGGATTACCTGCTCTTTGTCCTCCTGCGTGGCGCTCGCCACGTTGCCGGAGGTGATCTGCTTGATAGCAACGCTGGTGTCGACGCTGTGGTATCCGCTGCCCCCGGAAAGGATCTGCGGCAGAATGAGGAAGGCAAACAGGATCACGGCGGCCCAGAGCCACCACGACCTCAGAATGCGTTTGCGATTCATATCGTGTCGACGAACGGCAACCCGTTCGCGTTCCTCCCGTGTCGGTGGGGACTTGCTACTCGACGGTACACGCCGCTCCCGGGGGTTGGCGTGCCGTCAACTGGCGTAGACGGCCGGTTTCAGGCGCCCGATATAGGGCAGATCGCGGTACCGCTCGGCGTAGTCGAGGCCGTAGCCGACGACGAACTCGTTCGCGATGTCGAACCCGACGTATTTCACCGGGACGTGCACCTTCACCGCATCCGGTTTGCGCAGCAGCGTGACGACCTCGATCGACGCCGGCTGGCGGGCCGCCAGGTTCTTCAGCAGCCACGACAGGGTCAG
>DASXJN010000041.1:0-15232 GCA_036497365.1 Jatrophihabitantaceae bacterium
GCGAGCACCCACCACATCCGGGTGTGCGCGACGGGCCTGCCTTCGAAGTCGACGGTGTAGACGAAGCCGGGACGACCGTCGGCGTCCCACCCGTCGGCGACGGCCCGCGCGTAGAGGGCGCGCGCCGCGTCGAGGTGCCACCCGTCGTCGAGCGAGGCGGCGCGTAAGGATGCGGACAGCTGGATGCACAGCCGCGACCACTCGAGCAGGTGCCCCGGAGTGACGCCGTACGGACGGAAGTGGTGCATCGGGTCGTCGCGGTTGTAGTCGGGCAGCACGTCCAGCGCGGCGGAGTAGTGCTCCGGCAGCCGCCAGTCGTAGCGCCGCGCAAAGTCGTCGATGAACGTGCGCGCGATGCGCTCGGCCCGGCGCAGGTACTCGGCGTCGCCGGTGGCGTCGGCTGCCGCGAGGAACGCTTCGACCGTGTGCATGTTCGCATTCGCACCGCGATACGACTCGCTGTTCGTCCAGCCGGCGTCGAACGACTCGCGCATGACTCCGGCGTCGTTATCCCAGAAGTGCTCGTCGATGACGGTCCGGATCTCGTCGAGCAGTTCGGGCGCGCCCGGCTCACCGATCGCGGTGGCCGATGCAGCGGCCAACAGGACGAACGCGTGGGCGTATGCGGCCTTGGTCTCGATCTTCGGCATGCCGTCAGGGTTGATCGTGTCGTACCAACCACCGTGCTCGTGATCGCGCAGTTCGTGCTGAAGCGCGTGCAGCCCGCCACGGACGAGCTCGCGATCGTCCTCGTTGCCGAGCAGCACGCTCAACACGAAGCTGTAGGTCATCCGGCAGGTCTGGAACGTGGGGATGGGCGCGTCCGGGACGAGCCGCCCGCGCGAATCGAGGTGACCGAAGCCGCCGATCGCCGAGCGCGCGCCACGACCGAAGGCGAGCAACCGATCCCGTTCGGCGGCCAGTTGGGCACGCAGGGCAGAGGTAACCACGCAGTCAGTCTGCCGGTCCCCATTTGGCCCCGCTGCAGGGTGTTTCACGGCGTGTCGCCCTGCAGCGGGGCCAAATGCGCGGACGGGACGCCTCAGAGACGGTCGGCTGCCGTGAACGCCACCGAGTTGTAGCTGCCGACCGTGATCGTGGCGAACCCGTGGTGATCGACGATCACCGACGAGCCGGAGCAGGTGTTGCCCTGCTTCGCGCCGTCGATGATGTCGCAGTACGTGCCGGGCGCCATGCCGGTCTGCACCGTCACCGTCTTGGCCGAGGTCTCGTTGTTCGTGCTGAAGAAGCCACGGTGATCGCGGCCGAACGCGATGAGGTTCGCACCGTCGTCGTACCAGTTCGTCACCGGCGCGTCGCCGACGTAGTTGTGGAACCCGACCATGTTCCGCACACCGGTGTAGCGATCGACGCACACCCAGGTCGTGTCGTCACACACCGTGTCGGTGACCATGCCATTGCTGTCGGACGGCGGTGAGTCGTCCGAGGTCTGCCAGGCGAAGCTCGCATAGACCTGCGGCGTACCGAATGGCCAGGCCAGCATGAACTCGTTCGCAATGGTGTTGTCCGGCGCCTTGTAGTTCAGCGTCGACCCGTTGCGCTCGGTGTCGTGGTTCTCGACGAAGACGAGTTCCTTGTCGCTGGGCAGCAGCCCGGAGTCCTCGCCGAACACCTTGAGCGAGCCGATGTTGCCGTCGTTCGGCGGGTTGTTGTAGCTGTGGAAGGCGTTGAACAGCTGATCTGCGTAGTCGAATCCGAGCAGCGTGCCGACGCCCTCGAACGCGTTCGGCGAGATGACGCCCGGGCTGCCCGGCATGACCTCGAGAGCCATGAACGGACGAGTGCCGTCGACGGTGCGGTGCAGCCGCGCCTCGATCGCGGCGAGGTCGGTCTGGCCGATGTGCTTGGCCGAGTCGACCCGGAAGCCCGAGACGCCGTAGCTGATCAGCTTGTTCAGGTACGCGGCGAGGGTGTCACGCACCTTGTTCGACTGGGTGCGCAGGTCGGACAGGCCGACCAGCTCGCAGTTGAACACCTGCGTGTAGTCGTTGAAGTCCTGGATCGACCCCTCTTGGGAGCCTGAGCCGTTGTCCGGGGGCACGGGGCAGTCGGCCGGGTAGCTGTGGAAGTCGGACGGCCCGTACAGCCCGGGATAGTCGTACTTGGTGTAGGTCACCCCGCCGTAGGACACGTGACCCTGCCCGGTCATGTGGTTGATCACCGCGTCGACGATGACCTTCACGCCGGCCCGGCGGCAGGTCGACACCATCGACTTGAACTGCTGCTCGTCGCCCATCCGGCTGGTCAGGTTGTAGTCGACCGGCTGGTACACCTCCCACCACGGATGCAGCACGGTGTCGGTCCCGTTGCCGAGTTCGGTGCGCTTGAGTGAGTCCTGCGGCGGTGCGACCTGGACGCTGCCGTAGCCGGCCGGGCCCAGCACCGTCGAGCATTCCTTGGCCACCGACGGCCAATTCCACTCGAACAGATTGGCCGACACGTCGCGAACTTCGCGTCCGTGTCGACCGTGCCCGCCGTGCCGTCCGTGGCCGTTGTGACTGGACGTCGGCGCGGCCGACGCGGGACCGACGACGAGGGCCCCGACGGCGAGCGCAGCGACGCTACAGATCAGTGCGGTCTTGCGCAGCGCGAGAGAGGTGAGTCTGGACATCCGGCAACCTCCAGAAACTTGTGGTGGTTGCGAACGTTAGTGCGCAATGTCGGGTTTGCTCAACCTCGCTCCAGTGCCTCGATGATGCGCGGCCGGATCTCGTGCGCGTTGATGACGGCGTCGACCGAGCCGACCTCGACCGCGCGATGGATGCTGTGGATGCGGTCGAAGTCCGCGGCGACCTCACCGAGCTTCTCGGCCCGGACCGCGGTGCGGACGTCGCGCAGCTGCGCCGCGATCGGGGCCCGCTCTGCCTCGCCGGCCGACCGCAGCCGCCTCTGCAGGTCACGCACCCGCGAGTCGGTGCTGGTGCGCGTGTCGACCTCGCCCGCGAACACCACCGCGGCAGCGGGCGCGCCGCCGATCACCGACGCGTACGAACCCTCGACGGCGAGCACCGTCATCCGCGGGTTCAGTGCCTTGGAGAACACGACGAACGCGCCGCCGTGGTACCGCGAGATCACGCAGAACACGATCGGCCCGTCGAAGTTCACGACCGCTCGCCCGATCTCGGCGCCGTACTCGAGCTGCAGGTTGCGCATCGAGTCCGGCGAGCCGTCGAAGCCGGACAGGTTCGCCAGCACGACCAGCGGACGATTGCCGCTGGCCGCGTTGATCGCGCGCGCCGCCTTCTTGGACGACTTCGGGAACAGCGTGCCGGCGGTGTAGGTGTCCGGCCCGTCCGTCGGCGGGAATCCGCGCCGCGGCACCGTGCGCGACTCGATGCCGAGCAGGCACACCGGGTGCCCGCCGAGGTGCGCGTCGAACACGACCGCGGTGTCGGCGTCGGCCATGCCCGCCCAGCGCTCGAGCGTCGCATGGTCCTGGTCGGCCAGCGCGTGCATCACCGTGCGGATGTCGAACGCCTTCTTGCGATCGGGGTTGGCCGTCGCCGAGAAGATGTCGCCCACGGTGGTGAAGTCGCTGTCGGCGAGATCGTGCGGCGCGGTCGTGATGTCGCGGTCGACCGGATCGGAGGTCGGCGCGCGGCGCGGAGCCGACTCCCCGGGCGCGATGTACGCGTGCTCGTAGTGCGCGAGGACGATGTCACGCGCGCTCTTCAGATCCGGCGCCCAGTACTGCGCCTGCCCGTTCGGGCCCATCACCCGGTCGTAGCCGCCGATGCCGAAGTTGTCCTCGGCGGACACCCCGCCGGAGAAGTCGAGCGACTGCTTGCCGGTGAGCACCATCGCGCTGTCCGGCGTCATGACGAGAATGCCCTTGGTGTGCATGAGCATCGTCGCTTCGGCGTTCCAGTACGGCTGCGCACCGACGTTGATGCCGGCGACCACGATGTTGATCTCACCGCCGGCCTGGGTGAACTCGACGATGCGCTTGAGCGCACGGGCGACCCAGTCCATGTTCTCGGTGCCCGAGTTCATCGCGATGCGCGCACCGGCGGACAGGGCGTACCACTCGATCGGAACCTGCATCGACTCGGCGAGATCGAGTGCGGCGATGACCCGAGCGCATTCCGCCTCGGACAGCGCGCCGAGCGATCGGGTCGGGTCGCCGCAGAGCAGCACCCGGCTGATGCCGTCCGGATGGGACGGCGTCGGCGTAGTGACGACGCCGACCACGATCGCGGCCTTGTTCAAGCCCGGTGGCCGGTTGACCGGCGCCAGGTTGCCGGCGTCGTCCAGGTCGTGCTCGACGACCCAGCCGCCCTCGCCCGCGACCATGCTGTGCAGCTCGTACGGGTACACCGTCCCGCGGCGCCGCGCGCGAACGACCTTCTGCGCGTAGTCGTCCATCGGCTTGAGCCACTCGGTCGGCGGTGGGCTGACCGAGAACTGCACCCCGGCGCCGGGCTGGTAGTAGAACCGGCCGGCGACCGGGACGAACCCGCCACCGGGCATCGCGACCCGTCCCTGCGCGAGCACCTCGTCGATACCCGCACCTGCGGTGATCGGCGCGATGCTGCGGCGCAGCGCGGTCAACTGATCGAGTTCGGCCTCGATCGGCGGCCAGATGTGCACCCACACGTGGTTCATGTCGAGCGCGATCTCACGCGTGCTGCGCAACGCGCGTGCGCGACGGATGCCCTCGACACAGTTGGCGATCGCGCGCTCGACCTGGGGCAGCGAGCTGACCCGGTCCTCGTCGTCACGCACGACGGCAAGTTCGCGCACCTGGGTCAGCGCGACCAGACGCTGATCGGCTTCGTTGTCCTTGGCCACGCAGTGGTAGAGCAGCACGTCCTCGGGCGCATCGAGGCGGGTGATGTCGAAGTCGCGCAACCGCCACAGGTCCAGCCGGCGGCCGACCATCGGGTGCAGGCCGCGAACGAGGTCGTCCTCGATCAGTCCGTCCTCGCGCGGGCGGAAGGTGAAGTACGAGACCGGACGACTCGCGCAGCACACGCCGACAGCGACCCGGCGCACCTCGGTCGCGAACGGGATGGTGCTGAGCGCCTCGAACAGCGCGGCGCAACACTCGTCGGCGTCGGCGGGTGCGTCGGGCCACGCGAGGTACAGATCCACCACGCCCTGCTGATCGGCTGCCCGATCGGCGACCTGCTCACTGATCGATCGGCACAGGCTGCTGTCGGCGCCGAGTTCGGCAAACGTCCCGACCGTCGAGACCAGATGGGTCGGACGCTTGTCGAGGACGTAGTCGGCAACGGTGAGCGGCCGGCCGTCCACTTGCAGCGACTGCAGATCGTGCAGTTCGTACTCGCGGTAGTGACGGCGGATCAGCACTTCGAGCAGCGGTTCGCGGCCGGGCACGCCTTCCTGCAACCGCTCGCTGAGGAAACTCACGATGCGTTCCGGGATGGCCGCCAGGGCGTCCATCCGCTCGGCACGATCGGTCGCGTCGGGATTGGCCGCGAGGTACTCGACCTCGGCCGGCACGCCGGCCAGCGCGTCGGCGCGTTCCTGGTCGACGACTGGCTGGTCGAACCAGCGGAACCGCACGCTGCGGGCGAGATCGCCGACCGCGGCGAAGCGCAGCTGGGTCGCCAGCACCAGCCGGTCGAGCAGTTCGCGCACCTGCACGGTGCGGTCGTCGTCCGGTGCCGGCTCCGTGTGCCAGCGCTGCAGGATGGCGGTGACGATCGCGAGATCGGGTGCCGAACGCTGTTGGGCGAGGAAGATCCGGAATACCGCGCCCTCGAGTTGCGGTGACCGCTCGAGATCGGTGACGCCGTAGTGAGCGAGCACGCTCTTCAACTTCGTGCTGAACAGCTCGGGCAGGCCGCTGCGCTCGAGGTCGAGGCTCTGCAGGTAGCTGTGGAAGTACTCGCGCGGGCTGTGCACACGCAGCTCGGTGCGGGCCTCCTCGTCGGCCGGCCGGTTGCGGCTGAGCTCGGCGAAGTCGGCGAACGCGCTGAGCAGCTCGATCTCGCCGCGCAGTACGTCCTCGCCGCGGTCGGCCGCGACGTCGCGCACGGCGAGGTAACGGTCGAGGGTGGCGCCGTCGTCGCTCGGGTCGACGTCGAAGCCGAGCAGCACGGCCTTGAGGTCGGCGAGCGTCCCGCTCGCGTCGTCGGTCGGTTCGGGCAGGTCGAGATCGATCTCGGCCACGGCGATCGCCTCGACGGCGTCGCTCTTCGGCTCGAGCCGGATCAACGGCGCGCCCGTTTCTACCTGGCTGCCGGTCGAGACGTGCAGTTCGCGCACCGTACCGGGGAACGGCGCGTAGAGCCGGGTCTCCATCTTCATCGACTCGAGCACCAGCACCGGTGCGCCCGCAGCGACCTCGGTGCCGACCGCGGCGGGTGTCGCGACGACCAGCGCCGGCGCGGGCGAGCGCAGCACGCCGCCTTCGTCACGGCTCACCCGGTGCGCGATGCCGTCCACCTCGACGAAGTGCACCGGGCCGTGCACCGCGGTGAGTACGCGATACGTGCGCCCCTCGACGACAAGCCGCGCGCGGTGCGTGCCGAGCCGGTGGACGGTGGCGTCGACGACGTGCGGCGTGCCGTTGCTCGTCACCGTCACCCGGAACCGCTGCGCGCCGATGCGCGATACCGCGACCTTGTAGGTCTGCCCGCGCAGCTTCAGATCGACCGGACGGGCGACCCGATGCTGCACCTGCGGACGGCCACCGCGGGCGGTCTCGAGCAGCCTGCTCAGTTCGACCTGCTCGTCGTCCTCGTACGCCTCGATGCCCGCTGCGACGAGCGCGATGCCGGAGTGCCGGTCCGCGACCAGTCGGCCCTCCGCACGCACCCGATCGATCCAGCCCGTGTCGGCACTCGCGTCGAGCACCTCGGGCTGGTGGAGCAGATCGAGGATGAAGCTCTTGTTCGTCGCACCGCCCTCGATGACGACCGCGGTCTCGGTGATCGCACGCCGGAGGCGGGCCAGCGCCTCGTCGCGGGTGCGCCCGGTCGCGATGATCTTCGCGATCATCGAGTCGAAGTCGGCCGGGATGGTGTCGCCTTCGCTGACGCCCGTGTCGACCCGGATGCCTGGGCCGCTGGGCAGTTCGAGCAGCTCGATCCGTCCGGGTGACGGAGCGAAGTCGCGGTCGGCGTCCTCGGCGTTCAGGCGTGCTTCGACGGCGTGCCCGACCTCGTCCGGCTTGACACCCTCGAGCCGCCCGCCTGATGCGACCTGCATTTGCAGTCGGACGAGGTCGGTGTCGGTGGTGATCTCGGTGATCGGGTGCTCGACCTGCAGCCGGGTGTTCACCTCGAGGAACGCGAACGCCTTCTCACCGGGGTGGTAGAGGAACTCAACCGTGCCGGCGCCGCAGTAGCCGACGGCCGTGGCCAGCCGCTCGGCCGAGGCCTTGAGCTCGTCGGTCTGCTCATCGGTCAACAGCGGCGACGCGGACTCCTCGATCACCTTCTGGTTGCGACGTTGCACCGAGCAGTCGCGCACGCCGAGTGCCCACGCGGTGCCGAAACTGTCGGCGATGACCTGCACCTCGACGTGCCGGGCCCCGGTGACCAGCCGTTCGAGGAACACGACGTCGTTGCCGAACGCCCGGCCGGCTTCGTCCCGGGTGCGCTGATAGGCGTCGCGCAGCTCGGCCTCGTCGTGGATCACCCGGATGCCGCGACCGCCGCCGCCGGCGGTCGCCTTGAGCATGAGCGGGTAGCCGATGTTCTGCGCCGCGTCGATGGCGGCGTCGAGAGTGTCGACCGAGCCGCGGCTCCACGGTGCGACCGGAACCCCGACTTGTTCCGCGATCAGCTTCGAGCCGACCTTGTCACCGAGCTTGCGCATCGCCTCCGGCGATGGGCCGATGAAGGTGACGCCGAGCCGCTCACACAGCTCGGCGAAGTTCGGGTCCTCGGCGACGAATCCCCAGCCGACCCAGACCGCGTCGGCCCTGGTGGCGAGCAGCGCGGTTTCGAGCAGGTCGTAGTTCAGGTACGGCCGGGCCGACGCCGTACCGAGGGAGTAGGCGACATCCGCCTCCCGGACGAACATGGCCGTGGGCTCCGCGTCGGTGTAGAGCGCGATGGTGCGGACCGGTTCCGCAGCCGGATTCTCGGCGTTGAGATCGCGCACCGCGTGGATGAACCGCATCGCCGCCTCGCCGCGGTTCACGATGGCGATCCGGCGGAATGCCGGGCGGCTCGCAGCTCCGTTGCTCGACCCCATGACCAAGAGCCTGCCTTGTCCGACCGGTTACTAGCGAGTCACCCCTCCTACGTTGCGCGGACGAACGCACCTCGCGTCGCTGCGAGGTGCGCCCGTCCGCTGTCGTGAACTCCTCAGCCGCCCAGGGCGGACAGGATCTGGTTGAGCACGTCGGTCAGCTTGCCGAGCGCTCCGGAGAGCCCGCCGAGGCCGGTGCCGTCGAGCAGTCCGGCGACTGCGCAGAGCAGGTTGCCGAGCAGGTTGCCCGGCCCGGTCGCCGCGGTGATGTTCAGGTGCACGCGGTTCAGGTGGACCTGGAGGCCGAGCAGGTTGAGGTTGAGCGGGCCGAGCACCAGATTAAGGATCTGGCACGTGCCGGCGCGGTGTGCTGCCGCGTCGCTGGCCATCGAGCTGGATCCGCGCTTGCCCAGGAAGTCGGACTTGGTGACCGGCAGCTTCGCCGTCTTGTCGACGTGCTGTGTGCGGCCGCCGGCGCGGGTCAACGTGCCGGTCAGCGAGCCGACCGCGACGACGTGGTGCGGGTTGCGGACGAAGTGGTCCGGGGTGAACCGGCCCGCGAAGGAGGCGCCGTTCGGGGCGGTGCCGTGGGCGTGCCCGACGATCGGGGTGCCTGCCTGCTGCGTGCTGGCCGTCGACGGTCGAACCGTCGCGGCATTCGCGTCGGACAGGCCGGCGACGGCGAACACGGCCAGGCCGAGGACGAGCGCCAGCAGGCGCGAAGAGAGTCGTTTCATGGAGTGGTTTCCTTGTCTGAATCGGAAATACCGGCATTTCCGACATAAGGCGGAGGACACCTCCTACGGCAAGGTTCTCGGCAAAGCTGACCGCTACTGACAGGAACGCTCGATCCGGCGTTGCCGGGGACGCCGTGTCGGGGCTAACCGCGCCGGAGTCCCGCCCTCCGCGCACGCGGCTCGACTCGTCGCGCGACGCGCGCATCGCAATCGCAGCTACCACTGCGTCTGCGTGCTGCGACGGCGAAGTGTTACTCGCCGGTGTTGGCAGGTATCGCCCGGGGTGGAACTACCCACGCCAGAACCGATGGTTTCGTCCCTGCCGTCCGAGGCAGCGGTTGGCGAGAGTGGGACCAATCGAAACGACCCTTCGGGAGGGCAGCCTCATGAACACCGTCCGCGCCGTACTTCCGTTCCGCATCTGGTTCCGCAGCACCGCGTTGCGCAGCCCAGCCGCGCTGCTGTTCGCGCTGTTCACCGGCTATCCGTTCCTCGCCTACTGGCTCTACCTGCAGGAGTACCGCGATCCCGGCGGCTACGGAGGCCTCAATGCGACGGCGTTGACGCACGACGTCAAGTGGCTGGACTGGCCGTTCGTCGCGTACTTCGGCGCGGCCGTCCTCGTCGGCCTGTGGCTGGTCGTGCGGCCGCGCGTCTCGCGTACGCAGTGCCTGACCGTGGGCGTCATCGCTCTGGTCATCGGCGGGCCGATCGCAGTCTGGCTCGAGACGCAACTGAGTCCGAAGACGACCAACCTGTTCGAGTCCGTGTTCGGCGTCGGCGGCAGCGAGGAGTTCGCCAAACTCGTGCCGGTGCTCGCCGCGGTGCTGATCGCTGCCGCCACGCCCACCCGCCTGCAGCCGTGGTTCGCGCTGAGCCCGCGCAGCTATCTGTACCTCGGTTGCCTGTCCGGCGTCGTGTTCGGCTGCGCCGAGGGCGTCCAGTACATCGTGAGCACGCAGAACGCGGACGTGAACGGGCAGTCGTCGGTGTTCTCGATGACCTCGACGGTGTTCCTTCGGCTGATCACCGACCCGATCAACCACGCGTTGTGGGCCGGCATCACCGGCTACTTCCTCGGCCTCGCCGTCGTGCGGGCTCGCGTGGCCGGCCGGTGCACCGTGCAGGGACTCGTGCAGCAGTGCTGGCTGCCGGCCACCGGTCTGCTCATCGCGGCGACGCTGCACGGCATCAACGACTTCGTTGCCGCGCACCCGTTGCTCCTGGCCATCGTGGACGTGCTGAGCGCCGCGCTGCTGCTCGGCTACGCGGTGGCCGGTGACGTGGTGGAGCAGACGATCGCGACCTCGCCCGCGCCGCAGTGGGGACGCCGGTTCGTCCAGGCCTGCCAGCCGCGACCGCAACAGCAGCAGTGGGCCCCGCAGCAGCACTGGGCGGCACCGCAGCCGCCCGCACCCCAGGCGCAGTGGACCACATCGCAACAGTGGACGGCACCGCCCGCGCACTGACCACGGTCAGCGCTTCGGCTCACGCTCCTGTCGCTCGAGATACAGGCGCGTGAGCTGAGCGCGTCTGCGGGCTCCGGTCTTGTCGCGGATCCGGTCGAGGTGTGAGTACACGGTCGACAGCGCGATGTGCAGTTGCTTGGCGATGTCGCGATCGGTCTCGCCGGACGCGACGAGCGCCAGGATCTCGAGTTCGCGGTCGCTGAGCTGCAGCTCGTGTTGCTCGCTCTTCTGCTTGTTGACGCGGATCAGGTACGACGCGAGCGTCGGCGACACGTAGGTCTGCCCGTTCGCGACTGCGCGGATCGCGCGCTGGATGTCGATGGCGTCGGCGTCCTTGGTGAGGTAACCGACCGCGCCGGCTGCTATCGCGTCGACGACGTCGTCGGCTCCGCCGGCCGCGCTGACGACGATGACCCGGTGGTTCGCGGCATGCACGCGGGCAACGCCCTCGGCACCCTCGATGCCGGGCAGGTGCAGGTCGAGCAGCACAACCTCAGCGGGTGCGTGGGCACGCTCGAACTCCTCGATCGACGCCGCTTCGGCCAGCACCTGCATGTCGTCCGCGCCGGCAAGGGCCTGCGCCAGCCCGGCGCGGTAGAGCGGGTGATCGTCCACGATCGCGACGGTGATCATGCCGGCCACCGCAACACGACGCGGGTCCCGGCGTTCGGCGCGGATTCGACGTCAGCGCCGCCGCCGACCTCGCTCATGCGCTGCACGATCGAGTTGGTCATGCCGAACCCCCTCCGCACGATGCTGCTGTCGAACCCGACGCCGTCGTCGGCGACGACCAGCATGACTGCTTGCGCGTCGCCGGACACACGCACCGTCGCGGTTGTCACCTGCGCATGCTTGCCGACGTTGGTCAACGCCTCGCCGCAGGCGCGCACGAGCGCGTCCACCACGGGCGGGGGTAGTGCGGGCAGTTCGCCGACCAGGGCGATCTCGAGATCAGCATGCTCGGCGAGCACCGCGTCCAAGGGAAGCGGCGCTACTGATCCGGCCAACGCGTCCGCTTCGGCCGCTGCACGCTGACGAACCGCGTCGACGTCGGCGAATCGTCCGGACGCAATGGCCTCGAGCGTCTGCACCGCGCTGTCGTGCAGTGTGCGCAGCGACAACGCCGTCTCGCGAGCCCGGGCGAGTCGTTCGCCCTGCGCAACCGCCGCGGCCTGGGCTTCGTGCAGGCGCACGGCACCGGTACGCAGCTGCGCGGCGAAGAAGCTCGCGCCGAGGAAGAAGCCGAGTTGCGCGCCGACATTGGCGACGGCGTCGCCGACGCGTGGCCCCTGCGCGGCGTGCGCGGCGATGACCGGAACTGCGCCGGCGATCCGTTGCGCGCCCGGTGCATCGGACATCGCCTGCGCGCTCACCACATTCGTGGCCAAGCTCCAGGGCACCCAGTTGAGCCAGCTCGGCCGGTCTTCGGGCGCGACGGCGGAACGTCCGTCGACCAGCAGCGCCGTGGCGGTGAGCGCGTCGACACCGGCGCCCAGCGGATCGTGCCATCGCGGGCGCCGCGTCGTCCGGATCGCGAACCAGGACGATTCGATCGCCGCGACGACGACGCTCCTGACCGCGGCGCGCTTGTTGCGATAGCTGCGGTATCCGGCGACGACCGAAGCGACACCGGTGCCGAGCCCGGTCGCGCGCCAGGCGAGCACCGCGGCGAGCAAGGGACGGTCGGCCTGCTCGATCTCGGCGGCGCTGAGCTCGGCAAATTGGGTGGAACTACCCACGCGGTGCGCGATCCGGCGCGCGACGATTGCGGTATGGCTCCGTCGGTGCGTGTCGCCGCCCATCCCCCGCTCCTGCGCGGCGGGCTGGAACGGCTCGTGCACGATGCCGGGATTGCCGTCACCGATGCTGTCCGTCCCGACATCGTGTTGCGCAGCAACACGCCGCCGAGCGGCAATGACGTCGACGTGGTCTTCGCCGAGGGCGTCTTCACCATCACCTGCAACGGCCGTCCCGCGCCCGAGGTGTGGCAGGCCTTGTTCCGCATCATCGACGGGGCTTTCTAGCGGCACGGTCGCGTCGACACGCACGCCCTCACCCGGCTCGGACCACACGCGGACCGTGCCGCCGACCGAGGCAAGTAGCGCGGCCAGCGTGTTCATGCGTTCGCCGTACGGGCTGTCGGACGCGAATCCGTAGCCGTGGTCGCGGATGCTGACGTGCACGGCGTCGCCGATGTCGTAGGCACGCACGACCGCCCGCGTCGCGGCACCGTCCTCTCGTGCTGCCGCGAGAGCTGCTCGGACGACCGCCGACAGCGCAGTGCCGGCGCTGTCGGACGGCGACGCGTCGAGTTCGCTGGTCACGAGTTCGACGGTCAGGCCGGCCGTCGCGGCTTCCTGGACGAGCGCGTCGAGCGCATCATCGAAACCCTGCGGGAGTCGGCCTTCGGAGCGGAGCGCGTACCGCAGCCGCGACGCTTCGGCGCCGGCCAGTGCGCGCAGGTCGGCGAGATCGGTCGCGGCTGCGAGCCGGCGCAGGGTGGCGATCGTGCCGCGGTGCAGCGTCTCGTGCTGCGCGACGCGTTCGTCCTGTGCTGCTGCCGCGGCGGATCGCTCGACTGCCAGTTCCTCGGCGGCGTCGCGTTCGGCGGCGTAGCGACGGTGCGCGGTGAGGTAGCGGCGCGCCGCGATCGACGTGCCCGTCCAGCTGATCGCGTCGTTGATGCCGGCGGCATCGCCGGACTCGAGGGCGGCTGCGCACAGCACGGCGAGCGTGCCGACGGCGTCGCCGCGGCGAACTGTCGCCGCCGAGCCGATCGCTGCGCCGATGGCGACGTTCTTGGCCCAGGGCGCGGCTCCCCCGGCGAGGGTGCGGCGCGACACCACAAGCGCGCTCGCGGCGGCGACGGTGTCGGTCCAGAGTGCCGACCGGCTTCGGTACCCGCCGGTTCGCACGATCTGCCGTCCGAGCCACGCCGACTCCGCGGACAGCGCGGCGAGCACGGCAAGCTGCGCACGACTGCGCCGTTGCGCGTCGTTCGTGATCATGAGTGCCGAGAAGGCGAGTTGGCCGGCGCGGGCGGCGAGGAACACCAGGCCCGCCGTGCGGTCGGCCTGAGCCGCAGCGACGCCGCGCCGATCCGCCATGCGAGGCACTGTAGTGGCCGTGTGGGTGGATCCACCCACGTCAACGGCGCCGAAAACCGGCAGTTCTTCCCCTGCTGTGCTCGGCCGGTCCGGACGAGGGTTGACCTCAACAGACCGCAGCCTTGGAGGATCCGATGACCAGCACGATGCCGATGTATCCGGTGCAGCAGCAGCCTCTGCCGAACCAGCCTGTGCCGACTCAGCCGGCGCAGAGCACGGCCGGCGCGACGCGCGGCGTCGCGTTGGTGGCGGCGCTTGCGATCGCCGGCGGCGTCTACTACGCCACGCACCAGCAGAACGAGACGGTGCCCGGGCACGGCCACGGGCGCGCCACCGTGGACACGTCCGGATGGGCGGCACCGCTGGCCGCGTTCACACCGCTGATCGGCTCGAAACCCCACGCCTCGGACGCCTGGAGCAGCGCGCAGTGCGCGCCGGTGCCGTCGAGTGACTCGTCGGTCGTCACGAACATCGCGTGCACCGAGCCGGACGAAAGCACAATCAACGTCGTCGTGTTCCGCAGCGCTTCGGTGGTCGACCGGATAGTGCAGAGTTCGGGCGAGCAGGGCGATGACATCCATGCCTGGTCGCACGACGGCGGCGCATCGCTCGGCGATGTCATCACCCGTTCGACCGGCCGCCCGTACGTCGCGACGACGTTCGACAAGTATCCGACCGTGATCGTCGAGGTGTCCGGGCTGCCGGACGTAGGCCCGCTGACTTCCGACTGGCAGGCGCTGCCGCTGCCGCAGTGAGTGACTGTCTCTTGGGCGGGGGTGGAGCAAACTCCACCCCCGTTCGGCAACCTCGGCCCACTGTTTTGCCTGGACTCGTCGAGCAAGGTTGAAGGCATGGCGAAGAACACGGTGCGGAACGGGCTGCGGGCGACGACCGACGGGATGGTGCTGTTCGGGTTGTCGGTCGTCGAGACGTTCGTCGGCGCGATGGCGCTGACGCTCGTATCGCTGAGCATCACCGTGCTGGGCTTGTTCGTCATCGCGCCGACGTTCGCGATCGCTGCGGGGGTTGCGAACGTCGCGCGTCGCCGGGCTGGCCGCCACGGCGACCCGATCGCCGTGCCGTATCGGCCGGTGCCGTCCGGTTCACGGCTGGATGCGGCGCGGACGGTCTTGTGTGATCCGGCACGCTGGCGGGATCTGCTGTGGCTCGTCGTCGATCCGATCGTCGGCGCGTTCCTGGCGCTGCTGCCCGTGTCGCTCGTCCTGTACGGCGTGTACGGGCTCGTGGTTGAACCGTTCGTGTGGCACTGGATCAACGGGGCCGGCGGCAACGACTGGTACACGTTCGTGCACGTCCGGTCGGCGGGGACGGCGCTCGTCGCGCTCCCGGTCGCTGCGACCCTGCTCGTCCTCGGCGTGTGCACTGCGCCGGCGGTGCTGCGGCTGCACGCCCGATGGACCCACGCGCTCCTCGGGCCGCGCCGCCCGGTCGCACTCGTGCGCCCGGTCTCGCTGCCGGCCTAGCGGCACCGCAGCCATTTGGCCCCGTTGCAGGGAGACACGCCGAGAAACACCCTGCACGAGGGCCAAGTACGAGAGCTACCAGCGCGGGATCTGATATCGGTACGCCGGATCGACACGTTGCATGTACCCGGTGTCATCACGCCGGGTCAGACCGCACCGCAGGTACTGCTCGTGCATCCGGGCCACCGCATCCGGATCCAGCTCCACGCCGAGCCCCGGACCTCTCGGCACCTCGACCGCACCGT
>DASXJN010000042.1:0-7818 GCA_036497365.1 Jatrophihabitantaceae bacterium
CGGGACGCTGCTGCGGGCCCAGTTGCCGGTGCCGAAGCCGAGCTACTCGGGCAAGTCGATCCGGGTGTCCGGCGCCGGATGGCAGACGGCGGCGTGGTTCGTGGCCAATGCCGACCGGCTGGGCATCGACTCGGTCGCCTACGGCAGCAGGCACTGGTCGCGCGAGAACGGCTGGCAGCACGATGCCGCGAACCGAACACGAAACGCGGTGGTGGCCGTCATGGCCACGATCAAGAACTGAGCAGGCTCAATGCTCGGCAGCCTGCGGCGGCAGGTTCTTGATGAACTCCGGGTCGTTGTCCGTCTTCCCGACCTTCGAGGCGCCGCCCGGCGAACCGAGCTCGTCGAAGAAGTCGACATTGGCCGCGGTGTAGTCGCGCCACTTCTCCGGCAGATCGTCCTCGTAGAAGATCGCTTCAACCGGGCAGACCGGTTCGCATGCTCCGCAGTCGACGCACTCATCCGGGTGGATGTAGAGCATCCGCCCGCCCTCGTAGATGCAGTCGACCGGACACTCCTCGATGCAGGCCTTGTCCAACAAGTCCACGCACGGCTCGGCGATCACGTAGGTCACTGCGGGTCCTCCGGGTCGAATCTTCGTGTCGGACCTAGTATTGCCGGTCGTGTTGAAGCCTAGCTGGGTGGGTCGACGGGTGACCGTGCGCCGTGTCGTGGGTCGCAGTCCGGCCGGCCGTGTGCAGTTCGGTGATGTCGTGGGCGACCTGATCGGTCTGGACGCCAGCACGGCCGTCATCGACGCGCGCTCCGGCCCGGTCGAGGTGTCGCTCGACACGATCGCCGTCGCCAAGCAGGCGCCGCCGTCCACGGCCGACGAACTCGCCCTCGAGGCGATCGCCGCGGCCGGGTGGCGACCCGCCGAGACGGCCGAGCTGGGCGGATGGATCCTGCGCGCGAACGGCGGGTTCACCGGGCGCGCCAACTCGGTCCTGCCGCTGCGGGCACCCGGCCGCCCGCTGGACGAGGCGCTGCGCGACGCCGCTGGCTGGTACGCCGCACGCGACCTGCCCCTGCGCCTGCTCGTGCCGGTCGAGGCGCGGCGGCTGCTCGACGCCGAGCTGGCCGAACGCGGCTGGCCGGCCGAGCCCGACGTGCACGTGATGGCGGCCCGGCTCGACCGGGTCCGTCCCGACGCGCCGGCCGGCGTCGCGGCGACAGTGACAGCGCAACCGGACGAAGCGTGGTTCACGCGCTACCGCGACGGTGCCGGCGCCGACCCGGCGGCGCGCGGATTGCTGCTGCGGCACGACCACGCCGGGTTCGCCGCCGTTCGCGACGGCGATCGCGTCGTCGCGATCGGGCGCGGCACGGTGGACGGCGAATGGCTCGGCATCACCGCCGTCGAGGTCGATCCCGCGATGCGCCGCAGCGGACTGGCCCGCGCAGTGACCGCGGCCCTGATCGAATGGGGCGCGGCACGGGGCGCGGTGCGCAGCTACCTGCAGGTGAGCGCGGTCAACGAGCCGGCCGTGCGTCTCTACGAGCGGCTCGGGTACTGGGTGCATCACGACTATCGGTACCGCACCGAACCGTTGGGTGACTGACTACGCTGGGCGCATGCCGCAGAAGCCGCCGGACAACAGCAAGCTGCTCGTGATCTCGTTCGAGGACGCCCTGCGTGCGCAGGAGTTCATGCTCGCGGTCGCAGGCTTGCAGCACCGCGAAGACATCGAGGTGCATGACGCGGTGGTCATCAGCCGCGACCCGGAGGGCAAGTCGCACGTGCGTGAGACGACCGACCTCACCCCCGGCCAGGCCGGCCTCGGCGCCGGTGTGTGGGGTCTGCTGCTCGGCACGTTGTTCGGTGGCCCGATCGGTGGGCTGGTGGTCGGTGCCGCGTCGGCCGGCGGCGGAGCGCTGTTCGCCAAACTCGTCGACACCGGGGTGAAGGACGAGACGATCGAAGCGCTGCGCACAACCGTTCCGCCTGGACGCACCGCGGTGGCGCTGCTCGTCAGTCACGTGTCGGTCGCCGACCTGCAGCGCGAGCTGACCCGTTTCCCGAACGCCGAACTGGTCGAGACCGACCTGCCGGACGCGGCCGTCTCGGCCGTGCAGAACGCGTTGCAGGAAGCCAACCGCGAGCCGTTCACCGGCTGACGCCGCTGCCACCTTTCGTCGGCGTCGGCCGCGGCCGTGGCGGTTGGTTGCGCGGCGGCTGACTTCGCGGCGGCTGACGGGCCGCGGTGCCCGCACCACTGACGACGACCACGGTCCCGAACCCGCACGCCGCGCCGGCGAGCAGCAGGCCGTAGAACGCGGCGTCCTGGTAGTACGCGCCGAGCACGAACAGGTCGCCCTCGGGCCGGTTGTACATCGTCAGCACGAGGATCGGGATCAGCCATGACAGCACCGGCAGCACCGCGCCCTTGACCTGCTGCAGCGTCCGGAATCCCCAGACAGGCAGCAGGATGTTGCCGGCGATCGCGCCGGCGATCGTCACCGGCACGATCGCGGCGCCCGCGTAGAACTCGCCCAGGAACATGAGCTCCAGCAGTCCGCTCAGCAGCGCGCAGCCACAGAGCAGGACGAGGTTGAGCGCGTCGATGACCCGGTCGCGCTTCATGGCTCCATTGTGGTCGGGCGGCTGCACCTCACGCGTCGACCCCGGCGAACAGATCCGTTTCGCGTCCGTCGGCGTCCCGCTCTCCGGCGGACTCGCCCTCGACGAGGCGGAAGTACTCGATGCCGAGGATCTCGAGCCCGACATTGTTCGAGAGGGCGAAGAACGGCCCGTCGACGGCGATCTGCGTCGCGTGTGCGCGCATCGCGTCGCGCTTCGCCTCGGCGAACTCGCGACCGTCCACCGCCGCCGTGACCTCGTCGTCCGGATCGCCCATCGGCAGGTCGTCGGCGGACTCGACCCCGTCGAAGAAGGTGTCGTCGCCACTCGCGCGTAGCGCGTCGATGCCGCGCTGCAGCACGGACTTCGGCAGCGCGCTCCAGTAGATCTTCGCGATCGCCCACGGCTCGCCGTCGCCGCCGGGTTGGGCAGCGCGACGAGCGGCGGCCATCGCGACGCGGTGCGCCATGATGTGGTCCGGGTGCCCGTAGCCGCCGTTCTCGTCGTAGGTGACCAGCACCTGCGGGCGCAGCTCACGGATCACCGCGACGGCCTGGCCGACTGCTTCGTCGAACCGGGATTCGTCCTTCGCGCACGCCCAGAACGCGCGCGGGTCGTCGTTGCCGGCGGTGTCCATCATGCCGCTGTCACGCCAGGTACCGGCACCGCCGAGGAACCGGTGGTCGGTGACACCGAGGGCCTGCATCGCAGCGGCCAACTCGCCGATCCGGTAGCCGCCGAGCTGATCACCGCGGTCGGCGGCCAGGCCGGCGAGCTCGGGCACGAGCACCTCGCCGAGCTCGCCGAGGGTGCAGGTCAACAGCGTGACGTGCGCGCCTTCGCGCGCGTAGCGCGCCATGACGGCCCCAGTGCCGATCGTCTCGTCGTCCGGGTGGGCGTGGACGAGCAGCATGCGCCGAGTGCTCAGCTGGACTCGCCCTCCACGACGACCTGTCCCTCGTCGTCGACGACGGCATCGCGTCCCAGTCGGATCGGCTCGCGCGGACCGGCGCTGGGCGCACACACCATCGGCTGCGACGCCTGCTCGTCGGACGGCGCACCGGTCGGCCACTTCGAGAGCGCCGCCTGCTCGGGGCGGCGGTCCTCGCCGACCTCGAGGATGTCGGTGCGGGCCGAGGCGAAATGGCACGCCGCCGAGTGCTCGGTGAACTTGTCCTCGAGCGGCGGCTCGACGTTGACGCACCATTCGCGCTGCGTGTTGTTCAGCTCGTCGCGGAACTTCGGGCACCGAGTGCGGAACCGGCAGCCACTCGGCGGTGAGACCGGGCTGGGCACGTCACCGGTGAGCAGGATCCGCTTGCGCTCACGCTCCTTCACCGGGTCCGGCAGCGGGATCGCCGACATCAGCGCCTGGGTGTACGGGTGCGTCGGGCGGCGGAACAGCTCTTCGACGTCGGCGGTCTCGACAACCTTGCCGAGGTACATCACCACGACGCGGTCGGCGATGTGCCGGATCACCGAGAGGTCGTGCGAGATGAACATGTACGAGAGACCGAGCTCAGCCTGCAGATCCTCGAGCAGGTTGATCACGCCAGCCTGGATCGACACGTCCAACGCCGACACCGGTTCGTCCAGGACGAGGAGCTTCGGCTTGAGCGCGAGCGCACGGGCGATGCCGATGCGCTGGCGCTGGCCACCCGAGAACTCGTGCGCGTAGCGCGCACCGTGTTCGGGGTTCAGGCCGACCTGCGCGAGCAGATCTCGCACCTGCTGCCGGCCCTTGTTCTCGCCGCGGTACAGCCCATGGATGCGCAGTGGCTCGGCAACCAGCTCGTTCACCGTGATCCGCGGATCGAGCGACGCGAACGGGTCCTGGAAGACGATCTGCATGTCACGCCGCAGCGGACGCATCCGTCGCGCGGACAGCTTGGTCAGATCCTGCCCGCGCCACATCACTTCGCCGGTCGACGCGGACAGCAGGCTCAGGACGAGCCGGCCGGTCGTCGTCTTGCCGCAGCCGGACTCGCCGACGATGCACACCGTCTCGTGCTCGTAGATGTCGAACGAGATGTCGCATACCGCATGCACGTCGCCGACGTGCCGGCGCACCAACCCTTTCGACATGATCGGGAAGTGCTTGGCCAGGTTGCGCACCGACAGCACCGGCTCGCCGCTGCCGCGCGTGCTCTGCGACCTGGTGCCCGAATCGCTCGGCTTGCTCAGGTCGGTCGTCGTCATCGGGCGACCTCCGTCCCGGACTCGGCCGGGGCGGCGGCGGCGCGCTGACCGAACAGGTCCTCTGCGTCGGCGTCCTCGGTGCGGTCGCGGAAGTGGCACGCGGCCGAGTGGCCGGCCTGCACGGGGAGCAGTTCGGGTTCGTCCTGGTCGCACACCGGCTGTGCGATCGGGCAGCGTGGCGTGAACGGGCAGCCGGGCGGCAGGTTCAGCAAGGACGGCGGCGAACCCTGAATGGGTGTCAGGCGGTCCTGCGCCCCGCGGTCGAGGCGGGGCAGGCTACCGAGCAGGCCCAGGGTGTACGGCATCCGCGGGCGGTAGAAGACGTCCTCGGTCGTGCCGGTCTCGACGAGCTTGCCCGCGTACATGACGCATACCCGCGCGGCGTGGCCGGCGATGACGCCCAGGTCGTGCGTGATCAGGATCAGGGCCGCATCGGTCGCGTCACGCGCGGCTTCGAGGGCTTCGAGCACCTGCGCCTGCACGGTCACGTCGAGCGCGGTCGTCGGCTCGTCGGCGATGATCACGTCAGGATCGTTGGCCATCGCGATCGCGATGACGACGCGTTGCCGCATGCCGCCGGACAGTTCGTGCGGGAAGCTGTCGACGCGCTGCTCGGGGAACGGGATCCCCACCGTGGCGAGCAATTCGATCGCGCGGTCGCGCGCGGCGGCCTTGCCGACGTCGTTGTGCGCGAGGACGGCCTCGGCGATCTGGTATCCGATTGAGTACACCGGGTTCAGCGATGTCAGCGGATCCTGGAAGATCATCGCGATCTTGTTGCCACGGATCTTCGCGTAGTCCTTCTCGCTGTGCCCGAGCAGTTCCTCGCCACGGAAGCGCACCGATCCGGTGATCTTCGCCGTCCGGGGCAGCAGCCCCATGACGGCCATCGAGCTCACCGACTTGCCCGAACCGGACTCGCCGACGATGCCCATCGACTCACCGGAGCGGACCGTGTAGCTCACCCCGCGCACCGCGCGCACGGGTCCGTCGTCGGTCGGGAATGTGACGGTCAGGTTGTCGACGACCAGGAGTGCGTCCTTGTCGTCCTCCGGCGCGGGTTCGACGTGGACGTCGATCGTCATCGTCTCTCTCTCGTCTGCCGGGGATCGAGGGCGTCGCGCAGGCCGTCACCGATGAAGTTCACCGACAGCGCGATGAGGATGATGAAGATACCCGGGAAGTAGAACAGCCATGGCCGGGTCTCCAACGCACCCTGCGCCACGGTGATCTCGAGACCCAGCGATGTATCCGGTGGCTGGATGCCGAACCCGACGTACGACAACGCCGTCTCGAGCAGGATGCCCTGCGCGATGAGCAACGTCGCGTTCACGATCAGCACCGGCAACGTGTTCGGCATCAAGTGGCGGAACATGATGCGGAGGTTGGACGCGCCGAGCGCGCGGGATGCTTCGACGAATTCACGTTCGCGCAGCGACAGCACCACACCGCGCACCACGCGAGCCACGTAGGGCGCCGAGACCAGGGCCAGGATGAGGCCGATCTGGAAGACGCCGCCGCTGCTGTTGTGTGCAAGCGCCGCGGCCAGTGCGAGCGCGGGAATCGTCAGCACCAGGTCGGCAAGGCGCATCAGGCCGGAGTCCACGAGACCGCCGAGGAACCCGGAGACGACACCCCAGATCGCACCGATGCTGGTACCCACGAGTGCGATTGTGAACGCAACCTTCAGCGACTGCTGCGTGCCGCGCATGACGACGGCGAACTGGTCGTAGCCGGTCGCGTCGGTACCGAACGGGTGCTTGAGGTCGGGTGATGTGTTCAGGTCGTTCGTATAGACGTTGTAGGTGTACTGCCACAGGTGCGGCATGACGAACGCGAAGAACAGCAGGACGAGGAACACGAAGACGCTGATGGTCGCCAGCCGGTGACGCAGGAAGCGCCGCAGCGCCATCTGCCACTGCTTGCGCTCCTTGGTCGTGAACTCGCGCTCGACGGGCGGGGGCGGCACCGCCTGGTTCTCGAGAGCTTCCTCGGTGAGTGCACTCGTATCAGGCATGGCGGATCCTCGGGTCGAGTACTCCGTACAGCACGTCTGCGATGAGGTTGAACAGGATCACCATGACCGCCGCGATCAGCAACCAGCCGAGCATGATGTTGAAGTCCGTGTTCGTGACGGCGAAGACGAACAGACGGCCCATCCCGTTCCACTGGAACACCGTTTCGGTGACGATCGCACCGCCCAGCAGCGCGGCGATGTCGAGCGCGGTCACCGTGGTGAGCGGGATCAGCGCAGTGCGAAGCGCGTGCTTGACCAGCACCGTGCGAGGCGACAACCCTTTCGACCGGGCCAGCCGCACGTAGTCGCTGTTGAGGACTTCGAGCATGGACGCGCGGGTGAACCTGCTCCACGCGGCATAGCCGACCAGGCCGAGCACGATGACCGGCAGGATCATGTGGCCGGCGATGTCGGTGATCGTCCCCCACAAGGAATGGTCTGTGACCGGGATCGACCGCTCCCCGATCGTGAAGAAGATCTGGTGGTGCGCCTTCTCGTTGACCCAGATGCCGCCCTGCTTGAGCAGGATCGCGAACCAGAACGTCGGCATCGACAAGAAGATGAAGCCGAGGAATGTCGTCGAGTAGTCGAGCACGCTGTACTGGCGTACCGCGCTGACGACGCCGGTGATGACCGCGAGCACCAACGCGATGACCACCGACGCGACGACCAGCCGCACGGTGACCCCGAGGGCAGAGAAGACGTCGGTACGCACCGGCGTGGCGCTGCGCAACTCGCCGCCCCAGTTCCAGTGGAACACGATGTTCGAGATCCAGTGCCAGTACTGCGACGGCCATGACCGATCGAGCCAGAACTGGTGCTCCTCCGCCGCGATGAACGCTTTCGACGGCTGCGGCTGGCGCTGCTTCAAGAAGGTGAGCGGATCGCCGGAGAGCTTGACGATGATGAAGGTGACGATCGTCGAGGCGATGAGCACAGGTATCGAGATCAGCACTCTTCGGATGACGAAAACCAACATGAGCGGACGACCTCTCCGGCCCGTGGTCGTGGGGGGGGGGGG
>DASXJN010000043.1:0-6618 GCA_036497365.1 Jatrophihabitantaceae bacterium
GACGGCCTCGATCAGGTTGCCGTCCGGATCGGCGACCACGGCGTTGAACTCGCCGCGGCGAAAGATCGGCCAGCGCCGGGGCGCATTCCGGCTGATGCCGCCGGCCGCAACAGCGGCCTCGTGGAATCGTTCTACGTCCGCGCGCGAGTCGGCACGGAACGCGACGTGCAGAACGCGGGTAGACGCGCCGCCCGCCACCAGCCAGAGCACGGCAGCGCCGTCCGGCGGGCCGAACGCGGCGGCCTCGACCTCGGCGTCGTCCTCCTCCTCGTCGCCGAGTTCGTGCAGTCGGCTCAGGCCGAGCGCACCCAGCGTCGAGTCGTAGAAGCGCAGCGCCGTGGCGAAGTCGGACGCGGTGACGGTGACGTGATCGAACCGGGCGGGCACGACTGCCATCCTCTCGCGCGGCAAGATACCGGCGTGCCCCCGACTCCAGCCGCTGCGATCCCGACCGCACTGACCATCGCCGGGTCGGACTCCGGCGGCGGAGCCGGGATCCAGGCCGATCTGAAGACCTTCCTGGCCTGTCGCGTGCACGGCATGTCCGCGATCACCGCCGTGACGGTGCAGAACTCGCTCGGCGTTTCGGGCTTCTACGAGTTGCCGCCGACTGCGGTCGCCGAACAGATCGAGTCCGTCGCGACCGACATCGGTGTGCGGGCGACCAAGACCGGCATGCTCGCGTCAGCCGCGATCATGGACGCGATCGCCGACGTGGTGCAGCGGGTCGAGCTCGGACCGTTGGTCGTCGACCCGGTCGCTGCATCGCAGCACGGCGACCCGCTGTTGCGACCGGACGCGCTGGACACATTGCGGACGGTCATCCTGCCGCTGGCCACGCTGGCCACCCCGAATCTCGGCGAGGTGCGCCTGCTCACCGGCGTCGAGGTGCACAGCCGAACCGACCAGGCCGCGGCGGCCAGGGCGGTGCTCGACCTCGGGCCGCACTGGGCCTTGATCAAGGGCGGTCATCTGGAGGGCGACGACGCGGTCGACCTGCTCAGCGACGGGACGACGTCGATCGAGTTCCCCGCCGCCCGATTCGCCACCGACCACACGCACGGATCGGGCGACACGCTTGCCGCGGCGATCACCGCCGGGCTGGCCCGCGGTGCCTCCGTCCCGGACGCGGTCGCCGAGGGCAAGCGGTTCATCACCGCCGCCGTGCAGGGTTCGTTCGCGCTCGGCGCCGGCCTGGGCCCGGTGGGGCACTTCTGGCGGGTCGGCGACTGGCCCTAACCGGCCGCCGCGCGCAGCCGGGCCGCGAAGGCCGCCGCGGCCGCACCGGGATCGTCCGCCTCCGTGATCGCTCGGACGACGACCGCGCGCGTCGCACCCCGCGCGATCACCTCGTCCAGCCGCTCCAGGCTCTCGATGCCGCCGATCGCGAACCACGGCCGCTCGTCGGCGTGCTGCGCCGCATGCGAGATCAGGTCGAGTCCGGCAGCGGGCCGGCCCGGCTTGGTCGGCGTCGTCCACACCGGCCCGCAGCAGTAGTAGCCGACATGCGGCTCGACCCGCGCACGGTCGCACTGTTGCGGCGAGTGCGTCGACCGGCCGAGCACGACGCCCGGCGCGACGATGCGCCGGGCGATCGGCACGGGCAGGTCGTCCTGGCCCAGGTGTAACACCGGCGCGGCGCTGGCCAGGGCCACGTCCGCACGGTCGTTGACCGCCCACAGCTTGCCGTGCCGCTCCGCGGCCGCGGCGAACGTCTCGAGCAGCCGCATCTCCTCCCGTGCCTCGAGCCCCTTCTCGCGCAGCTGGACGACGTCGACGCCGTTGGCCAGCACGGCGTCCAGGAAATCGGCGAGATCGCCGGTGGCCGAACGGGAGTCGGTGCACAGGTACAGGCGGGCGTCGAGCACAGGCGTAGTCTTGTCGATGCACGGGAGTCCGGTAGAGCCGGGCTGAGAGGGCGAATCAGCCGACCGTCGAACCTGATCCGGGTCATACCGGCGCTAGGGAGCAGGCAGTGCCAGAGGTAGTCGTCATCGGAGCCGGAGCCATCGGCTCGGCAGTCGCGTGGCGTTGCGCGCAACGCGGGCTGTCGGTGACGTTGATCGACCCCGACCCGCAGCGCGGCGCGTGGCGCACGGCCGCCGGCATGCTCGCGCCGATCACCGAGCTGCACTACACCGAGACCGCGCTGCTCCGGCTCAATCTCGCCTCTCACGAGCGATACCGCGACTATGCGGCCGAGCTGACGGAAGCCACCGGACTGCCCACCGGTTACGTCGAGTGCGGCACGGTCGAGGTCGCGTGGGACGCCGCTGACCTGCAGGCGCTCCGCGAGCTGCACGAGTTCGGTGCGTCCCTCGGGCTGGCGTCGCGGTTGGTGACCGGACGGGAGTTGCGCACGCTCGAGCCGTCCCTCGCGGTAGGTCTGCCGGGCGGGCTGCTCGCCGAACACGACCATCAGGTGGACCCTCGGTTGCTGCACGCCGCGCAGCTGCGGGCGACGCTCGACCTGGGCGTGCAGCTACTCGTCGGGTCGGCCAGACCGGATATACGCGGTGACCGTGTGCGTGGCGTGACCCTCGACGACGGCACGACGCTGGCCGCCGACACGGTGGTGCTTGCCGCCGGTGCCTGGTCGGGGCAGCTCGCGCCGGTGCCGGTGCGCCCGGTGAAGGGGCAGACCGTGCGGCTGCGGCTGGCCGGGCCGCACCGGCTGACGCACGTCGTGCGGGCGACGGTCCGCGGCACAGCGGTGTACGTCGTGCCACGCAGCGATGGACGGCTCGTCGTCGGCGCCTCGAGCGAAGAAGCCGGCTTCGATCTGACCACACGTGCCGGCGCGGTCTACGAACTCTTGCGCGACGCGCAGAGCGTGCTGCCCGAACTCGGCGAGGCCGAGCTCGAAGAGCTGTGCACCGGACTGCGGCCCGGCAGCAACGACAACGGACCCCTGCTCGGGCCGTCCGGCGTCGACGGACTGGTGCTCGCAACAGGGCACTACCGCAACGGCATCCTGCTGGCTCCGGTCACCGCGGATGCGATCGCGGCATACGTCACCGACGGCCGGTTGCCCGAAGTGGCCGCGCCCTTCGTCCTGGACCGGGCGCTCTCGGCATGAGGATCGAACTCAACGGCGCACCGACCGAACTCGCCGACGACACCACACTCGTCGGACTGATCGAAGACCGGCTCGGTGGCACGCGCGGTGCGGCGGTCGTCGTCGACGGCAGCGTCGTCCCGCGCAGCGCGTGGCCCCAGTTCCGCGTCGCCGACGGTCAGCGCGTCGAGCTCATCACGGCGGTGCAGGGTGGCTGACCAACTCACCATCGCCGGTGTCTCGCTCTCGTCGCGTCTGATCATGGGGACGGGCGGCGCGCCGAGCATGCAGGTGATCGACGAGGTGCTCGAGGCGTCGGGCACCGCACTGTGCACCGTGGCGATGCGCCGGCACGACGCGGCGACCGCCGGCTCACTCATCGACGTCATCGACAAGCGCGGCGTGCGCGTGCTGCCGAACACCGCCGGCTGCCGTACCGCCGCCGAAGCGGTGCGCACGGCGCAGTTGGCGCGCGAGGCGCTCGAGACCGACTGGGTGAAGCTCGAGGTGGTCGCGGACGAACGCACACTGCTGCCCGATCCGGTCGAACTGCTCGATGCAGCGCAGCTGCTGGTAGCGGACGGCTTCACCGTGCTGCCCTACACGAACGACGACCCGGTGTTGGCCCGCCGACTGCAACAGTCCGGGTGCGCGGCGGTGATGCCGCTCGGCAGCCCGATCGGAACCGGCCTCGGCATCAGCAACCCGCACAACATCGAGCTGATCGTTGCCGAGGCTGCCGAGGGCGGGGTGCCGGTGATCCTCGACGCGGGTATCGGCACGGCCTCCGACGCCGCCTTTGCCATGGAGCTCGGGTGCGACGGCGTGTTGCTCGCGTCGGCCGTGACGCGCGCGCAGCGCCCGGCGTTGATGGCCGAGGCGATGGCCGCCGCGGTACATGCCGGTCGCGCCGCCTACCTCGCAGGCAGGATTCCGCGCCGCCGGCATGCCCAGGCCTCGTCCCCCACCGAAGGAATGGCGACTTTCTAGATGACGAGCACCAAAGATCGCGTCGCCGCCGCCGAGGTTCCCCGCACCCTGGCCGAGCCGGCGCCGCGCGCGCTGGGCATGCTCGACCAGCTTGGCATGTGGGGCAACCTCGGCGTCAGCCTGCTCGGCTTCAGCGGGGCGCTGTACGTCCTGTGGCCCACGGCAGGCGCGCCGCTGTACTTCGGCGCCGCCGTGCTCGCGATCGTCCTCGGCACGGTCCTCGGCACCCTTGGCGTGGCCGTCGCCGCGGTCCCGGGTGCAGAGACCGGCTCACCTGCGATGGTCCTGCTGCGCGGTGTGTTCGGCGCGCAGCTGTCGTGGTTCCCGACCATCCTCAATGTCGTGCAGTTGCTGGGCTGGACGACCTTCGAACTCGTCACCATCAGCACCGCGCTGCAGGAGATCACGTCCGGCGTGCCGCGCTGGGTGTTCGTGCTCATCGGAGGCGTGATCACCACCGCACTCGCGCTCCGTCCGCTCGGCTGGATCCGGGTGCTCCGCCGCTACGTGACCGTGCTGGTGATCGTCGCGCTCGGATACCTGGCCGTCCAGTTGCTGCGCAACCCACTGCCGTCCCTGTTCGGGCACGGCACCTGGACCGGGTTCTGGATCGCCGTCGACACGGTGGTCGCCGTCGCAGTGTCGTACGTGCCGGTCGCCGCCGATTACTCACGACACTCGCGGCGCGTGCGCGACGCGGCGGTCGGCACATTCGCCGGCTACTCGATCACGCAAATCCTCTGCTACGGCATTGGCCTGATCGCGTTGCTCACCGTGGCGCACGGTGACGCGAACAAGGTGTTCGGCGCGTTCATCGCGGTGCCGCTGGGCACGCTGGTGTTCGCGGTGCTCGCCGTCCGCGAGCTCGACCAATCGTTCGTCGACACGTACTCGGCAGCGGTGTCGGTACAGAACATCGGTCCGCGTCTCGATCGGCGGTTGCTCGCAATCGTGGTCGGCGGCCTTGCGACGCTGCTTGCCCTCGCGCTGAACATCTACGACTACGAGAACTTCCTCATCCTGCTCGGCTCGGTGTTCGTCCCGCTGCTCGGTGTGCTCGTCGTCGACTACTTCTGGATCTCGCGCCGGCAGTGGAACCTGTCCGAATCCGCACCCGCCCGCTGGCTGATGCTCGTGCCGTGGCTGGCCGGTTTCGTCGCGTACCAGTTGATCAATCCCGGCGTGATCGGCTGGTGGTCACGGATGTGGACCGACCTGCGCTGGTTCGACCTGCAGTCCTGGATGAGCGCGTCGATACTCTCCTTCCTCGTGGCCGCGGCGGTCACCGTGCCGATCGGTCTGACCGAGCGGGCTCTGGCTGAGAGGGTCGACAGGAATGCGCGTGCTCATCCATCCGGAGGTCGCTGACACCCTCGCGACCGGCGGGCCGGTCGTCGCCCTCGAGAGCACGATCATCAGTCACGGACTCCCCCGCCCCGAGAACCTGACGATCGCCCGCGACATCGAGGACGCCGTGCGTGCCGGGGGTGCGGTGCCGGCGACGGTCGCCGTCGTGGACGGCACCGCGTGCATCGGGCTCGACGACGCGGCGCTGGAGCGGGTCGCGCGCGGCGACGACGTGGTCAAGGTGAGCGTGCGCGACGTGGCCACGGTCGCTGCGCGCGGCGGGATGGGTGCGACCACGGTCGCCTCGACCGCGCACCTGGCAGCCCGGGCCGGCATCGCAGTCTTCGCGACCGGCGGGCTCGGCGGGGTGCACCGTGGCGCGGTCGAGACGTGGGACGAGTCGGCCGACCTCACCACGCTGTCGCGCACACCGGTGCTGGTCGTGTGCGCCGGCGTGAAATCGATCCTCGACGTCGGCGCGACACTGGAACGCCTCGAGACGCTGAACGTCGGGGTGCTCGGCTACCGCACCGACCACTTCCCCGGTTTCTATCTGCGCGACTCGGGCCATCGGCTCGACTGGCGCGTGGACTCGCCCGACGAGGTCGCCGCGGTACTCGCAGCACGCCGCGGACTCGGCACAGACGCCTTCGGGCTGGTGCTCGCGAACCCGATCGCACCGACCGACGAACTCGACCGTGCCCTGCACGACGAGGTGCTCGCGTCCGGTCTCGCGGCAGCGGCGGCCGCCGATGTGCGTGGCAAGGACGTCACACCGTTCCTTCTCGACTGGTTCCACCGCGAGACGCACGGTGCGTCGCTGGCCGCCAACATCGCGCTCGTGCTCGGCAATGCCCGGCTCGCCGCCGAAGTGGCGGTCGCGGCGTGCAACTGACGGCCGGGCGCGTCGTCTGCGTCGGCGACGTCATGGTCGACGTGCTGGCCAGGCTGCCCGGAGAGCTCGCCGTCGGCTCGGACACACCAGCCGAGATCGCGCTGCTCGGCGGTGGATCCGCCGCGAACACCGCGGCCTGGTTGGTCGCCGCCGGCGCCGTGGCGACCTTCGTCGGACGCGTCGGTGACGACGCCCTGGGACGGACGGCGATCGACGATCTGGCCGGTTGCGGTGTCGACCTCGCGGTGACGGTCGATCCGGCGCTGCCCACCGGGACCTGCATCGTCCTCGTCGACCCGGCCGGCGAGCGGACGATGGTGCCCTCGGC
>DASXJN010000044.1:0-3715 GCA_036497365.1 Jatrophihabitantaceae bacterium
TTCGGAGTACCGCAGCTCCGGAACCAGGTGACGTCCGGTGGAGTCGATGAAGTACACGCCGTACTGGTAGTAGTTCGTCTGGAACGTCGCCTGCGTGACAAGCAACCCGTTCAGCAGTGAGCTGCTGATGCGCCATTGCCCGTGAACCCTGCGCAGCTTGAACGTCTCGCGAAAGAGAGCACCGCCGTTGCCGTCACCCCGAAGTGCCGGCGTGTACACGCCGGCCTGCTGGGTGTTGTCGACGGTTCCGATCTCGCGCCCCTCTACGACGACCTTGTCGTTTCGTGGGTTGCCGACGGTGATGCTGTCGAGCACGGTCAGCGCTTTGGCGTCCTGCCAGTTGCCCTTGGGATTCGGCGCCAGGTACGTCCGGGCGGTGCTGTGGTTGGCATCCGGGACCGCGTTGGCATCCAGGAACCCATTGACGATCGCTCGCTCCGACATGCCGGGCTCTGCGCCGGAAAAATTGGCGGGCGCCGGGCCGAGGTCGACGGCGTGCACCACCTGGGGTGCGGACGACGTCGGAATGTTCGAGCAGGCAGTGAGCGCGAGTGCCACGGAGCATCCGAGCGCAGCGATACCGATCCGGCGCCTCGTCACTCGTCCTCACCCTCGTCGTTCGGGCTGAGTGTCAGCGGCGACGACAACAGCGTGTGCCCCGCCTGGCGCGGCAGCGTGAGGCGGAACTGCGCACCGCGACCGCGCTCGCCCCAGGCTTGCAACCAGCCGTCGTGCAACCGGGCGTCCTCCAGGCTGATGGCCAAGCCGAGCCCCGTGCCGCCGGTGAGCCGGCTGCGGGACGGATCGCCACGCCAGAACCGGTTGAACACCAGCCCGGCCTCGCCGGGACGCAGCCCGACACCGTGGTCGCGGACCGTCACCGCGACGGACTCGTCGTCGTAGCCCACCGTGACCACAACCGGCTTGCCCTCGCCATGATCGAGCGCGTTGCCGATCAGGTTGCGCAGGATCCGCTCCACCCGACGGGAATCCATGTCGACCGAGATCGGCCGCCGTGGCATGTCGACGACCACCTCGCTGCCGTGCCGCGTGGCGAGCATGCGGCTGGCGTCGACGCTGCTGGTCACGACGCCGCGGATGTCGGCGGTCTCGGACTCCAGTTGGGCGACGCCGGCGTCGTAACGCGAGATCTCGAGCAGGTCGCCGAGCAGCGACTCGAACCGGTCGAGTTCGGCGTGCAACAGTTCCGCCGAGCGGGCGAGCTGGGGCGGGAAGTCCTCGCGACCGCCGAAAAGCAGTTCCGTCGCCATCCGGATCGTCGTCAGCGGCGTGCGCAGTTCGTGCGACACGTCGCTGGTGAACCGGCGCTGCAGTCGGGAGAGATCTTCGAGTCGCCGGATCTGGCGCTGCAGGCTGCCGGCCATGTCGTTGAACGATCGGCCCAGGCGCGCGATGTCATCCGCGCCGTGCACGGCGATCCGTTGCGAGAGGTCGCCTTCGGCGAGCCGGGCAGCCGTGCGCGCGGCAACCCGCACCGGACGGACGACCTGCCGCGTCACCAGCATGGCGATGGCGACGACCAGCAACACCAGACCGATGCCGGCGAGCAGCACGGTGCGATGCAGCAGGTCGATGGTGTGACCCTCTGCTGTCAGCGGGAACAGGTAATAGAGGCCGAAGGGACGTCCCGTGTGCGGTTGCACCGGCTCACCGACGATCAAACCCGGCACGGTGCGCTTGCCACCGGGCGTCACGGGCACCGGACCGTACTCAACCGCAAGATTTCTCTCCTGCTGTACCGCACGGACGAGGCCGATCGGAATCTTGACCGGGTTGGCGACGTTGGCGGGGGCCGGCTCGACGGTGATGCTGAACAGGCCGGCGCCACGACCACTCGTGCTGAGCGAGTTGAACACGGTTTGCCGGCCACGGAGGACGGCGGCGTAGTCCGTCGCGTCGACGTTTTCGAAGGACTGGCTCGCGACGTTCAGCCCGACCTCCGCTTGCCGGATAGCCGCTTCGCGCTTCGCGCGCAACACACCGTTCGACACCTGATCGACGATGAACACGCCGATGAGGAGCACCACGAGGCCGGTGACCAGCGCGGTCGTCGTCGCCACCCGAACCTGCAGCGAACGCTGCCAGGCGCCCGCAACCGCGAAGACGACCGTGCGAGCGCGTCTCGCGCCGGTGCGGAACGCGGCACCGAGGGTCATGGCGGGCCGGCTTTGTACCCCACGCCGCGCACGGTCAGGACGACCTCGGGCCGCTCCGGATCACGCTCCACCTTCGACCGCAACCGCTGCACGTGCACGTTGACCAGGCGGGTGTCGGCCGCGTGCCGATAGCCCCAAACCTGCTCGAGCAAGACCTCGCGCGTGAACACCTGGCGAGGCTTGCGCGCCAGTGCGACCAGCAGGTCGAACTCGAGCGGGGTCAACGCGATCGCCGCGCCTTCACGGATGACCTGGTGGGCCGGCACATCGATGCTCAGCGGTGCGTCCGGCGGCCCGATCGTGAGGGTCTCGCTGGTGACGTCCTCGTGGTGCCGCAGCCGCGCTCGCATCCGCGCGACGAGTTCCTTCGGCTTGAACGGCTTCACGACGTAGTCGTCGGCGCCGGATTCCAGACCTAGCACGACGTCGACGGTGTCGCTCTTCGCGGTCAGCATGATGATCGGCGTGCCGCTCTCGGCCCGGATCGCGCGGCAGACGTCGATCCCGGACAGCCCGGGCAACATCAGGTCGAGCAGCACGACATCCGGCTTCGTCTCGCGGAAAGCCTGTAGTGCACGGCTGCCGTCGGCCACGAAGGCGGGCTCGAAACCGTCGGTCCGCAACACGATTCCGAGCATTTCGGCGAGGGCGGAGTCATCATCGACTACCAGCACGCGAGGCTTCACGCGACCATCGTGGCATCCCATTGGGAACCGAGGTACGCGGCGCACGCGGTTCGAAATCGATCTGTTGACGTCTCGCAACCTCACGTGCACTATATGTACGGTCTGATACCTATGCGGTAATTACTCGTTATGTCCTGTTTCCGGGACTGATCTTGAGGAGGCGCCGTGCGTCGACGGATCCGGTGGGTTGTCGGTGTCGTCGTCGCTTCGCTGGCCGTCCTGGTCAACGGCATGCCGGCTGCCTCTGCGGCCGGCGCGAACTATGTCGCCCTCGGCGATTCGTACTCCTCCGGCGTGGGCGCGGGCGACTACACCAGCGAGAGCGGCGACTGCGACCGAAGCCCGAACGCGTACTCGGCGCTCTGGGCCGCAAACAACGCGCCGTCGTCCTACGTATCGGTCGCGTGCTCCGGCGCTACGACTGCCGATGTCGCCGCCGGCCAGCTGTCAGCGCTCAACGCTGCGACCACGCTGGTCAGCATCACGGTCGGCGGGAACGACGAGAACTTCGCCGGGATCATGGAGGACTGCAACCTCTACAGCGACGACACGTGCGTGAGCGAGATCCAGGCGGCCGAGGACGACGCCCAGGCCAACCTGCCGGGCAAGCTCGGCTCGCTCTACGGTTCGATCCGCGCCGACGCACCCAACGCCGCTGTCGTCGTCCTCGACTATCCGGACTTCTACGATCTCGCCAACGACTGCATCGGCCTCAGCCAGACCAAGCGCGCCAAGATCGACGAAGGCATCAACCTGCTCGACTCGATCACCGGCGACGCGGCGAACGCGGCCGGGTTCAGCTTCGCCGACGTCCGCGGTGCGTTCAGCGGCCACGAGATCTGCGACGACAAC
>DASXJN010000045.1:0-10939 GCA_036497365.1 Jatrophihabitantaceae bacterium
CCGGCAATGCGCTGGCGTACGCGTTGACGATCTGGGCGCTGAGCAGCATGGCATTGGCCGCGGGCTGGCCGGGCAGGCTGACGCC
This sequence comes from Jatrophihabitantaceae bacterium, assembly GCA_036497365.1. Taxonomy (GTDB): domain Bacteria; phylum Actinomycetota; class Actinomycetes; order Mycobacteriales; family Jatrophihabitantaceae; genus RYN-133. The sequence continues at coordinate 86 of DASXJN010000045.1, forward strand.
GTACTCGACCTCGGTGCCCATCACCCGTCGGACCGTCACGCTCCCAGGCTACGGCGTCCAGGGTCACCCCGTTGGTCGGCACCCGTTGCCGGGCAGGATTGAACCGTGCCCGAGTTCACCGCTGACGACACGTTCAAGCGCGACCAGAACTACATCACCACGCGGATCACCGCCGACGGTCGCGACGGTTACCCCGTCGAGGCCGGACGTTACCGTCTCGTCGTCGCCCGGGCCTGTCCGTGGGCGAACCGTGCCGTGATCGTGCGCCGCCTGCTCGGTCTCGAGGGCGCCATCTCGATGGCGATGTGTGCGCCCACGCATGACAAGCGCAGCTGGAACTTCGATCTCGATCCGGACGGTCGTGATCCGGTGCTCGGCATCGAGCGACTGCAGGAGGCGTTCTTCAAGCGGTTCCCCGGTTACGACCGCGGCATCACCGTGCCGACGGTCGTCGACGTCCCGTCGGGGAAAGCCGTCACCAACGACTTCGGACAGATGACGATCGACTTCTCGCTCGAATGGACGAAGTTCCACCGCGACGGCGCGCCGGAGCTCTACCCCGAGGCGCTGCGGGACGAGATCGACGACGTCGCCTCGCTCGTGTACCGCGACGTGAACAACGGCGTGTACCGGTGCGGCTTCGCCGGTTCGCAGGAGGCGTACGACGAGGCATACCGCCGGCTGTTCACGCGGCTCGACTGGCTCAGTGACCGCTTGCGCGACCGGCGTTACCTCATCGGCGACACCATCACCGAGGCCGACGTGCGGCTGTTCACCACGCTCGCCCGATTCGACGCCGTCTACCACGGTCATTTCAAGTGCAATCGCACGAAGCTCACCGAGCTGCCGGTGCTGTGGGCCTACGCGCGCGACCTGTTCCAGACTCCGGGTTTCGGCGACACGATCGACTTCCTGCAGATCAAGCAGCACTACTACCTCGTGCACGAGGACATCAATCCGAGCGGCATCGTGCCGCTCGGTCCTGACACGTCGGGCTGGCTGACTCCGCACGGCCGTGAGTCACTGGGTGGCCGTCCGTTCGGCGACGGCACACCCCCGCCGCCACCACCGGCAGCCGAGGTCGTCACACCCGAGCATCGCGCCGGCGCGGCGTAACGCGTGCTCAGCGCAACGCCGTCTCGCCGTACACAGCAACCACGACGAGCGCCACGAGCGCACCGACAAGGAGCGCGGCCACCCGGGCGCGCAGCGCTGCGCTCGTCATCGCAAGGACGACGATCGCGACTGCACCGGCCACGACGATCTCGGTCCACGCCGCGGCCGAGGACGACGAGACCCGGAGCACGCCGTGCACCCCCTCGCCGGCAACCACTCCGCAGACGGCGAGCGCAGCAGCAGCGCGGGCCGATGGCCGACCGCGCCGCACCAGCCAGGCAGCGACGCCTGCGAGCGGCCCGATCACGATGGCCGCGACCACCCACAGGCCCCGCTCGCTGCTGCTCGTCGCGATGCCGCGCACGTGCGCCGCGATCGCGTAGTACCCGAACACCTCGCCAAGCAGCGTGGTGAGCCCGGTCGCCACCGTCGTCGCCGGCGTCGTGACGAGCGCAGCCGCGACCCCGAAGGCGATCACCGTCCACACCGCGCCGGAGTTCGCCAGGGTGTTCCAGGAACCGGGCACGACGCCCTGCAGGTATGACGTCGCGACGCCGACACCCAGGCCGACCGCCAGACCGACCGCGGGCCACCAGCGCGGGAGCATCACTCCGCGCGGAACGCGTAACGTACGGCGGCCATGTCCTTGTCGCCGTGCCCCCGCTCGGACGCCCGCTGGAACAGCGCACGTACCGTCGCCATCAGGTCGTCCGAGAAGTCGACGTCGCCCGCGGCTTCGAGCATCAGCCCGATGTCCTTGACGACGCCGTCGATCGCGAACGACGGCGCGTAGTCCTCGTCGAGGATGGCCCTGCCCTTCAGTTGGGCGTACGGGCTGTCGGTCGGGCTGCCCTCGATCACCTCGAGGAACAGCCTCGGATCGACACCGAGGCTCGCAGCGAACGTGACCGACTGCGCGGTGCCCGCGGTGATCGTCCCGATCCACGAATTCACGACCAGTTTCAGCGCGCTGGCGTCACCGACCCGATCGCTGACAGTCACCGTCCGGCCACCGATCGCGTCGAAGACCGGCTGCGCCCGCTGTGCCAGTTCCGGATTGCCGGACAGCAGCACGGTCAGCTTGCCCTCCTCGGCCGGCTTCTTCGTCCCGACCACGGGCGCGTCGAGGATGTCGCGATCCGCGTGCTCGGCGATCCGGCGGATGCCGTCGATGCCGACCGTGCCCGACTGGATCCACACCGCATCCGGGCCGAGCGATCCCAGCAATTCGTCGGCCACGGACAGGGTCGCGCCGGTGTCGAAGAGGATCGTGACCGCGGCGTCCGCGCCACCGACGGCGTCCGCGACCGACTCGGCGACCTCGATGCCGTCGTCGCGCAACGGTGCCGCCTTGTCCGGGCTGCGGTTCCACGCGACCACTTCGTGGCCCTCTCGCCGCAGCGAACGGGCCATGCCCGCGCCCATGATTCCTGTCCCTATGACGGCAACTCGCATATCTTGACTATGCCCGGACCCCCTGGAGGCAACGATGCTGACCAATGCCGCGTTCTTCGCCGGCTTCGCCGTCGATGACCTGATGGCCGCCGAGGAGTTCTACACCCAGAAACTCGGACTGTTCGTCCATGACATCGGACCCGGCCTGCTGGGCCTGCGTGCGGCGAACGGGTACACCGTGCTCATCTACGCCAAACCGAACCACGAGCCGGCCAAGCACACCGTGCTCAACTTCCCGGTCGATGACATCGAGGCGGCCGTCGACGAACTGATCGCCTCCGGCGTCGAGTTCGAGCAGTACGACGAAGGCCCGCTCGCCACCAACGAGAAGGGCATCGCGCACCCTGGCCCCTACCAGGCCTGGTTCCGCGACCCGGCCGGCAACATCCTGTCGGTGGTGCAGTAGCTACCACTAGGTACGTTGCGAGGATGACCCCGACGCGGCGCATCACGTCGACCGACGGAACCGAACTCGCGATCTACCGCTCCGGCGCCGACACCGGCCCGATCGTCGTCGCCATCCACGGCTATCCCGACAACCACAGCGTGTGGGACGGCGTCGCCGACGCGCTGGCCGGCTACCAGGTGATCCGCTACGACGTCCGTGGCGCCGGTTCGTCCGGCAAACCAGCCGGACGGCAGGCGTACCGGATCGAGCAGCTCCTCGACGATCTGCTCGCCGTACTCGACGCCGAGGCAACCGATCAGCCGGTCCACCTCTTGGCGCACGACTGGGGCTCCGTCCAGGCCTGGCCCGCCCTGAGCGATCCGCGCCTCGACGGCCGCATCGCCAGCTTCACATCGATTTCGGGGCCGTCTCTCGACCATGCCGCCGCCTGGCTGCGCTCGGCGCACAGGCATCTGCGCAGCGCGGCCCGCCAGGTTGCCGACTCGTATTACACGATGCTGTTCCAGCTCCCGGGAGCGCCGGAAACCGCCATCCGCGCCGGCCTGTTCGACCGCGCCATCGGCCCGCACGACCGCGACGACGAACTGCACGGCCTCAACCTGTACCGGGCGAACATGCTGCGCTCGTTCGCCCGCCGTCGGCCGCAGCGCATTTCGGTGCCGGTCCAGGTGCTCGCACCGACCCGCGATCCGTACATCACTCCCGAGCTGGCACTCGAGGCACCGGCACCGTTCGTGCCCGACCTGCGCACCAGACGCCTTGCCGGCGGGCACTGGGTGGTCCGTGAGCGACCCGATGTCATCGCCCGCTGCGTGGGCGAGCTCATCGACTTCGTCGGCGGAGCACCGGAGCCGAAATCACTGGCACGCGCGCGGCGCCGTCGCGGCTCCGACCCGCACGCAGGCCGGCTCGTGGTGATCACGGGTGGCGCACGAGGGATCGGCCGGGCGACCGCACTGGAGTTCGCCCGCGGCGGGGCCGACATCGTGATCGCCGACGTCAACGACGTGGCGGCGAAGGAGACCGAACGGGAACTGGCCGCGCTCGGCGTCGACGCCGCGGCGTTTCATCTGGACGTCGCCGACGCCGACGCGTGGGCCGAGTTCGCCGATCAGGTCCGCGCACACCACGGTGTGCCGGACATCGTCGTGAACAACGCCGGCATCGGCATGGCCGGCGCCTTCCTCGACACCACCGTCGACGACTGGCGACGCGTGCTGGATGTGAACCTCTGGGGCGTGCTGCACGGTTCGCGCATCTTCGGCCGCCAACTCGTCGACCGTGGCGAGGGCGGGCACATCGTCAACGTCGCGAGCGCCGCAGCTTTCTCACCGTCACGCACGCTGCCTGCGTACTCGACGACGAAGGCGGCCGTGCTGATGGCGTCGGAGTGCCTGCGCGCCGAACTCGCACCGCACGACATCGGTGTCACCGCGATCTGTCCGGGGTTCGTCGACAGCGACATCACCCGCACGACGACCTATGTCGGCGCGGACGACGCGATGCAGCAAGCCAAACGCGATCGCGCAGTGGCCGCCTATCACCGCCGCAACTACCCGCCGGAGCGAGTAGCGCGCAACATCGTGCGGGCGGTGCGCCGCAACACGCCGGTCGCCGCAGTGAGCGTCGAAGCGAAGTTCCTGCGCGAGCTGTACCGCTTCGCTCCCCCGTTGGCGCGGCGCCTGGCGCGCGTCGACCTCAGCGAGATCGGCAACTGATCAGACGCCGACGGCGCGCTCCAAGGCGACCAGCTCGTCGTCGAGGTGGGTCAGCAGCCGCTGCAGGTGCGGGACGGAGCGACGGCATCCGGTCAGCCCGAAGGCGATCTCGTCCGAATAGCTGGTGACCGTGATGTTGAGTGCCTGCCCATCGAGGACGACCGAGAGCGGATAGAGGCCGTCGAGCCGGGACCCGTTCCAGTACATCGGGCTGCGCGGCCCGGGGACGTTCGAGATGACGAGGTTGAACGGCGGCCGGGCCTTGCCGTCCAGCCGCAGCAGCGGGTAGATGCCGAGCGGGCTGACACCGATGGCGCTCATCACCAACGTCTGCAACTGGCTCATCCCACGCATCGACTCCTTGCCGTCGAGCATCGACTGGTGCACCGTTGCCAGCCGTTCGACCGGGTCGTCGAGGTGCGTGCCGAGATTGCACATGACCGCACCGACGTTGTTGCCCCCGCCGTCGCCGTGCCCGGTGTCCTCGCCGTGCAGTGACACCGGCACCATCGCGATCAGCGGTGTCTCGGGCAGCGCGTCCTGGCTCTGCAGATACGAGCGCAACGCGCCGGAGCACATCGTCAAGACGACGTCGTTGACCGTTGTGTCGGCCGCCTTGCCCACCTGCCGGATGCGATCGATCGGCCAGGACTGTGCGGCGAACCGACGCGCACCGGTCACCGGCACGTTGAGCATCGTGCGCGGGGCGGCGAACGACATGTTGCCGCCCTGCTCGTTGAGGGCGCGCCCGACCGTTCGCGCCAGCGCCGGCGCGAGGCCCGCGACGTCGGCGGCCATGGAGAACGCCTCGCGAACGGCACGAGCCGGATCGAGTCCGGCGTGCCCGCCGTCGGCCTTCCGGGTCTTGGTGAGTGTCCGCGGCGCCCACGGGGCCGGCATGTCGCGCTCGTCGGGATCGTCGCTGAGCATGCGTGAGAGCACGCGCAGCGCTGAGACGCCGTCGAGCAGGGCGTGGTGGGTCTTCGTGTAGACGGCGAAGCGTCCGTCGTCGAGGCCCTCGATCAGATGCATCTCCCACAGCGGCCGGTGCCGGTCGAGCAGGGTCGAATGCAGCCGTGAGCACAGCGTGAGCAGTTCACGCACCCGGGCCGGATGTGGCAGCGCGTTCTTGCGCACGTGGTGTTCGATGTCGAACCGCTTGTCGACCTCCCAGCCCCATTGCCCGAGCGAGGTCACCGACCGGCGGGCCCGTTTCTGGAACACCGGCGCGACCTCGGCATCCTCGATCAACGGCTCGAACAGCTTCATCACGTCACGCGAATCCGCGCCCTCGGGCGGCTGGAACAGCTCCAGTCCGCCGACATGCATCGGGTGCTCGCGTGTCTCAGCGAGCAGGAAGAGAGAGCTCGTGGGTGACATCGGCACCAGCATGATGAGAAGTCTTTCACCCACTGCGCACATATGCATGGGTTGGTGCGGTGGGTACCGTCGATACATGGACGTCAACAAGCTTCGTCAAGAGGCCCAGAAGCTCACTGGCAAGGCGGAAACCTTCCTCAAGGACCACCACGACCAGATCGAGTCGACGGTCAGCAAGGCCGAGACCTTCGCCAAGAGCAAGACCAAGAACCAGAAGCGCGACCAGCAGATCGACAAGGTTGCCGGCAAACTCAAAGGCCTCATCCCCTCCGACGACCCGAACGCTCCCCAGGCGGCAGAGAAGGCGGCGAAGAAGCCCAAGCCGGGAGACGCCGCAAAGACTGCCAAGCCTGCACATCCCGAGCCGGCCGGAGAGCACGAGCCGAAAGGCGCCGAGGGCGAGCCGGGTCCGTCAGGTCTGGGCTGAAGTCCGAGCAATCCCTGGAACCACCGCGCCGTGGGCGTCGCAGTCGTCGACCAGGTGCGCGGCCGAGTCCACGTGATCGGTCTCGAGCGTGACGTGCGCGATGCCGTGCCGTGCGAGCAGCGCCGCGCGAAGCCGGCCGGCGACCTCATGACAGTCGTGCGAAGCGAGTACCAGGACGTGCGCGGACAACGCGGGTTGGCTCGGTCCGAGTTGCCAGACGTGCAGGTCGTGCAACTCGGCTACGCCGTCGACGGCGGCGAGTTCTGCACCGACCTGGGCGGGGTCGATCCCGGTAGGCGCCGCCTCGAGGAACACCCGTCCGGCCGCTGACACGAGTCGCCACCCGGTCAGCACCATGACCGCGGCCACCACCATTGATGCGACCGGATCGGCGCGCGTCCAGCCGGTGGTGAGGACGACGACGCCTGCGACGACCGTTGCCGCGAAGGCCCAGATGTCGGTGACGAGATGCGCCAGCACGCCGCGCACGTTGAGGCTGGTCCGGTCCGCGCGGCCGGCGAAGGACGTCGCGACCAGGTTCACGACGATCCCGACCAACGCCACGATCGTGACCACGCCGCCGTGCACTGCAAGCGGATGGACGAGCCGACGGATGGCCTCCACGGCGAACCAGATCGCCAGCAGGATCAGGGTGATTCCGCTCGCCTGTCCGGACAAGGCGTCGACCCGCGTGAATCCATAGGTGAACGCACCGCGAGCCGGTCGCTGCGCGATCCGCGATGCGATGATCGCCAGAGCGAGGGCCGTTGCGTCGGTGAGCATGTGCCCGGCGTCGGCCAGGAGAGCGAGCGAGGAGGCCATGATGCCCGCCACGACCTCGCCGACCATGAATGCGAGCACGACGGCGAGTGCAGCACCGAGCCACCGCCGGTCGGCGTCGGCCGACCGGGGCGGCGAGTGCTCGTGACCGTGCATCGACACCACTGTCACACACCGGCGGTGAGCGCGCCTAAAGCGTGATGACATCCATTCCCATTGCCCGGCGCACCGACCCGAGCGTCTCCTCGGCAATGTCGGTCGCCGTCCGGACGCCTCGTTTGAGGATCTGCCGCACGTCCTCGTCGCTGACCGCCGCGCGTCGTTCCCGGATCGGAGCCAACAGGCCGTCGACCGCCTCGAGGGCACACGCCTTGAGCGCCGATCCGCCACCGTCGCCGACCTCGGCCGCGACTGCTTCGGGTGTGCGGCCGGAACACAGCGCAGCAATGGTCAGCAGGGTCGCAACCTCGGGCCGGCGCTCCGGCTCGTAGCTGATCGTGCGCTCTGCATCAGTGCGTGCGCCGCGCAGCTTCGCGCTGATCACCTCACGGCTGTCGGTGAGCGCAATCGCGTTGCCGAGGCTCTTGCTCATCTTGCGACCGTCCAGCCCGGTGAGCACCGGAGCTTCGCCGAGCAGCGCGTCCGGCAGCGGGAACACCGGCTCGTACCGTTCGTTGAACCGTCGCGCGATGCTGCGCGTCAGTTCCAGGTGCGGCAGTTGGTCACGGCCCACCGGGACGAGTTCGCCCTTACAGAACAGGATGTCTGCCGCCTGGTGCACCGGGTAGGTGAGCATCAGGCCGCTGACCGAACGACGCCCGGCGTAGCGGATCTCCTCCTTGACGGTCGGGTTGCGTTGCAGCTCGCCCATGCTCACCAGCGACAGGAACGGCAGGAGGAGTTGGTTCAGCGCGGGCACCGCGCTGTGCGGGAACACGACGGTCGCTTCGGGGTCCAGGCCGACGGCGAGGTAGTCGCGGACGAGTTCGACGATCGTGGTGCGCAGGTCACCCGGATGATCGCGGTCGGCGATCACTTGATAGTCGGCAACGACGACGAACACTTCGTGGCCGTCGCGTTGCAGTGCGACTCGGTTGGCCAGAGTGCCGAAGTAGTGGCCGAGGTGCAGGGCGCCGGTAGGTCGGTCGCCGGTGAGGATGCGGGACATTGCGGTTGCCTTTCGGTCTGGTCGGCGCCCGCATCGTCAGCCCCCGGACATGACGAAGGGCCGTCCGATCCGGACGGCCCTGAGTGGATGACGCGATTTCGCGCGCAGGTGGAGTCAGCCGTCCGTGGACGGCCACCACTGCTGCACGCGCGAACTCATGCGAGCAGTGTACTCACCATCCGGCGTAGAGCGGGCGCCCTTCTGCGTAGCCCGCCGCGGACTGCACGCCGACGAGGGCGCACTCGTGCAGCTCCTCGAGGGTCGACGCGCCGGCATAGGTGCACGCCGACCGCACGCCCGCGGTGATGGTGTCGATGAGGTCCTCGACGCCGGGCCGGGCCGGGTCGAGGTACTGCCGGCCGGAGGAGATGCCTTCTTCGAACAGCGCCTTGCGAGCCCGTTCGAAGGAGCTCTCGCCCACCGTGCGGTTGGCGACGGCACGCGCGGAAGCCATCCCGAAGCTGTCCTTGTACATCCGTCCGTCCGGCGCGACGTGCAGATCCCCGGGCGACTCGTGGGTGCCGGCGAACCAGGACCCGATCATCACCGCCGACGCCCCCGCCGCCAGTGCCAGAGCGACGTCACGCGGATGCCGCACGCCACCGTCGGCCCACACGTGCGCATCACGTTCGCGCGCGGCAGCAGCGCACTCGAGCACCGCCGAGAACTGGGGTCGGCCGACACCGGTCATCATCCGGGTGGTGCACATGGCACCTGGCCCGACGCCGACCTTGACGATGTCGGCACCGGCGCCGAGAAGTTCGCGCGTGCCGTCGGCCGAGACCACGTTGCCCGCAACGAGCGGCACGGTCGGCTGCAGGCCACGCACCGCGGCAAGCGCATCGACCATGCGTTGCTGGTGACCGTGTGCGGTGTCGAGGACGAGCACGTCGACACCCGCGCCGATCATGTCCGCCGCCTTACTGGCAACGTCGCCGTTCACGCCGATCGCCGCGGCGACGCGCAGCCGACCGGCGTCGTCGACGGCAGGTCGGTAGATCGTCGAGCGCAGTGCACCGGTGCGGGTGAGGATGCCGATGAGCATCCCGTCCGCGTCGACGACCGGCGCCAGCTTGCGGCGTGCCTTGTCGAGGGTCTCGAACGCGTGCTGCGGGTCGACCGGATCGACCAGTACCAGCGGGTCGGCGGTCATCACCTGGTGCAGTTGAGCGAAGCGGTCGGCTCCGGCGCAATCAGCCTCGGTGACGACGCCGACCGGGCGACCGTTCTCGACCACGACGACCGCGCCGTGTGCCCGCTTGGGCAGCAGCGCCAGCGCATCGGTCACCGGGCTGTGCGGCGCGAGGGTCACCGCCGTGTCGACGACCAGGTGCCGCGACTTCACCCAGGAGACGACCTCACGGACGACCTCGGCCGGGATGTCCTGCGGCAGCACCGTCACGCCACCGCGGCGGGCGACGGTCTCGGCCATCCGCCGGCCGGCGACCGCGGTCATGTTGGCGACGACCATCGGGATGGTGGCGCCACTGCCGTCCACCGTGGTCAGGTCGACATCGAATCGGGACGCGACGTCCGAGCGAGCCGGGACCATGAACACGTCGTCGTAGGTCAGCTCGAAGGACGGGACGGGATCAACGAAGCGCACGAGGGCTTGAGTCTACCGGCCCCGCGGCGTTGCTAGGGTCGGGCCGGTGTTGGCGGTCTTCGACATCGACGGCGTCGTCGCGGACGTCCGGCATCGCATCCAGCACGTACGTCGCCACCGCTGGCAGCGCTTCTTCGCCGCAGCCGGCGACGACCCGCTGCTGGCCGAGGGCGCCGCACTGGTCGCCGACCTGGCCGAGGTGCACGAGATCGTCTGGCTGACCGGCCGACCCGAGTGGCTGCGCGCGATCACCGAGGACTGGTTGGCCGGCCACGCGCTGCCGATCGAGGAACTGCACATGCGGCCCGACGGCGACTACCGCCCGGCCCGGATCTTCAAGCTCGGCGTGTTGCGCCGGCTGCAGCCACGCGGCATCGCGGCCTTCGTCGACGACGATCCCGAGGTGATCGCCGCCGCGACGGCAGCCGGCTATCCGGCCGCGCTGGCGGACTGGGTTCCCCGCGACGCCGATCTGCGCGACGCGCAGGAGCGTCTCGGCCGCACCTGAGGATCCGGCATCCGGGCCGCGCAACCGATCCGCGCGAACCGAGCCCAAAACAGGTCGGGCCGCCACGAGCGAGCGGGCCCAGCGACACTGAACGCCGCGCAGTCGACAGCCCGGCGTGTCGAGCGGCAGCACATTCAGCGTCGCCGAACCCCTCCGAGCCATTCAGGCATCCTCCACATCCGGGTGTTGCAGACATGGATTGACTCAGCCATCGGGGCCCTTCGGGCCTGTTGATCATGGACGGCCGCCTTTGAATGCGACTCTTGGCCGCGATGCAGGGCGACACG
>DASXJN010000046.1:0-6713 GCA_036497365.1 Jatrophihabitantaceae bacterium
CGGGTCGGTCCCTGCGCCGCAACGGTTGGTGCGCCGTTACGGCACCGAGGCGCCGCTGGTGGCGTCGGATCCGGCGGGACTCGAACCGGTTGCCGAAGGCATTGAGGCCACGCATGCCGAGCTTCGCTTCGGCGTTACCCACGAAGGCGCGCTCGACACCGCTGACCTGCTCGAGCGCCGAACCCGCATCGCGCTGTCCGCCGACGCCGCTCGGCGGGCGCTGCCCGCGGCCGAGTCGGCGTTCGGCTGACGCGCCGGCCTACTCCCAGTTGCCCAGTTCGGGTGCCGGGGCGCGGTCGATGAGCCAGCCGACAAGTTCTTGACGGCTCGCCCGGTCGGGCAGTTTCGTCATCAACATCGGCAGCCAGCGCGCGGCCAGCTCGTCCGGCCAGTCGAGCACCGAGTAGCCGAGGCCGAGATCGACGTGGTGCGTCTCGACTTCGCGCCAGCGATGGAAGGCCATGTCGCCGATCGACATCTCGTTGCCCTTGTTGTCGAGCACCGGCCGTTCCCACACTTCGTCCGGCAGGCCGGCATAGCACCGGTCGAGCGCCGCGTCGGCGCTGTGCAGGTCGTCGAGCAGTTCGGCGGCTGGCCGTCCGGCACCGTCCTCGATGTCGCGCGCGCGGCCCTCGCGGCCGCCCTCGTACTGCGACAGCAACGTGCCGGCGGCCGCGCCGTCGAGTCGGCGCACCACGCTGTCGGCGTTGCGGGCGAGATGCGTGACGACGTGGCCGACGCTCCAACCGGGCAGCCGGGACGGCTGTCGGGCGGTCTCGTCGGTGAGTCCGGCGAGCGCGGTGTGCAGCCGCGCATGTGCTGCGGCGGTCGCGTCGATGACGTCCTGCGGTTTGGGCATGGGCTACTCCGGGTCGCGCCACATCGGATACATGAGCGGGCCGCCGTCGGGCAGTTGCAACGGCTCGCGATCGACGAAACCGTGCCGCGCGTAGAGCTTGCGGCTCTGTTCGGTGGTCGCCTCGAGGTAGGCGGCGTCACCGCGCTCGTCGCACTCGGCGAGCATCGCCTCGAGCAGCGCGGTACCGACGCCGGTGCCCTGTGCCGCCGGCACGGCGCCGACGTAGAGCAGGTACCAGTGCGGTTCGCGCGGATGGTGACGCGCCATCGTCGACACGACGTGCGACGCGATCACCAGTCGGCGACCGAAGATCCGCGCGTAGGCCGGCCCGGTGCGGATCTGCTCCCACACCGACTCCAGCGCGCGCCCCGGCGGGAACCACACCGCGGCCCCGGCGGTGCCGTGTACCCAGGTGCTGTGCAAGCCGTGACTGCGCTTGGTGTCGAGCAGGAAGCAGCGGATCATCCTGTCGTCCCGCCGTGACATCGCCGGCGGCAGCAGGTGGGCGAACACGGGATCGGTGGCGAAGGCGCCGGCCAGCAGCCGCGCCACGCCGGGGATCTCGGCGTCGGTCGCGCGCCGCGGCTCGGGCATGGCCGCAGCCTAGCCGGGCTAGCCTCGGCTGCGATGTCTGCGATCGTTGCCCGGCTGCGTGCGGCAGGCTGCGTCTTCGCCGAGGACGAGGCCCGGCTGCTGGTCGCACACGCGGCCACTGCGGACGACCTGGCGAGGCTCGTCGCGCGGCGCGTCGACGGCGAGCCGCTGGAGTACGTGCTCGGCTGGGCCGAGTTCTACGGGTTGCGCATCGCGATCGATCCTGGCGTGTTCGTGCCGCGCCACCGCACCGAGTTCCTCGTCGGGCAGGCGCTCGCCGTCACGCAGCCGGACGCAGTCGTGGTCGACCTCTGCTGTGGCTCGGGTGCGCTCGGTGCCGCTGTGCAAGCAAGCATCCCGTCCGTCCGCATCCACGCCGCCGACATCGATCCCGTCGCGGTTGCCTGCGCGCGCCGCAATGTTCCCGCCGCAGCGGTGTACTGCGGCGACTTGTACGACGCGTTACCCGGGCGGTTGCGTGGCCGCATCGACGTGCTGCTCGCCAACGTCCCGTACGTGCCGACCGGCGAGATCGACCTGATGCCGGCCGAGGCGCGCGAGCACGAGGCGCGGGTCGCGCTCGACGGCGGCACGGACGGCCTGGCCGTGCTGGCCCGGGTGGCTGCGGGCGCAGCCGATTGGCTGGCGCCCGGCGGCTCGCTGTTCGTCGAAACCAGCCGCGCGCAGGCCCCGACCGGGCAGGCGATCTTCGCCGCCGGCCGACTGCGCGCCCGCATCGTCGAGGACGACGACGGCGCGAACGTGCTGATCGCGTCCCGGTAGAAACGACGGTGGTCCCCAGCCGACGGGCTGGGGACCACCGTGTAGATCAGTCGAGCTCAGCGGCACAGCCGCGGCACCCGGGGGTCAGGGCTTGCTGACGACCCGCTCGACCGCACCCGCGATCAGCGCCTGGCCGGCGCGACTCGGGTGGATGCCACAGTTCTCGTTGCCGCTGCTCTCGTCGGTCAGGATCGTCTCGAGCCCGGCAACGCAGGTGTCGCCGCCGGCCGTGGTGCCCGGTGCGTTCTTGGACGCGCTGGCGTACTGGCTGAATGCGTCGGCGACGGTGACGTTGCTGTAGTTGCCCGCGACCTGCAGCTCGGCAAGGTTGAGCTCGTGGCTGAGCTCGTTCTGCTGCTCACTCGCACTGTTGACCGAGTAGTAGTTGACGAGCACCAGCTGCCCGGAGTAGCCACCCTTGTTCTTGATGTTGTTCAGAATGCGGGTCAGCCGCTTCTGCACGGCGGCCAGCGCCTCGGCGAGCTCGGTCGGGGTGGTGCACTGATCGAGGTTGATGCAGCGCAGACCGTCGTTGGCACCGATCTGCAGTGTCACCAGCTTGGTGCCCGGGTGCGCCTTCAGGTAGGCGATGGCGAAGTCGAGCTGCGACTGGCTGGCCGAGGCGTAGGTGGCGTGCAGCGGGAAGCCGGCAGTGCGCCATCCCGGGCCACCGGTGTCGTCCGTGGTGCAGCCGTTGTCGGGCCGGGTGGTGTCGATGAAACTCGCCGTGGTCTCGCCCGGGCAGGCCGCATTCGTGAGCTTCAGATCGAGGTTGTTCGCGATCAGCTCGGGGTAGCCGACGAACGTGTTGGGCTTCTCGGGGTTCGGCGTCTGGACCGAGTGCGGCTCGCGGTAGCCGAACGCGATCGAGTCACCAAGCGCGAGGTAGCGTGCGCCGGCGCTGATCGGCGCAGGTCCGGTCGCCGCGATGCTCGGGGTGACTGCGACGACGGTGCTGATAGCGAGCACGGCTGCACCGACTGCCGCCATTGCGCCGATCCTGATCTTCGGCTTCATTGCCATGAAACATGCCTTTCTGGGCGAATCAACGGGCGCCGCGGAAGCGGCCTGCACAACATCGCCCACATCAACGGCCGCGTCAAGGTTTGGTTACCGGCGAGTCACCTTCTGTTTTCCCGAGCCCGGACGAAACGCCCAATCGTCTCTGGCGACTCGTGCCGTCCGTGTCGGCCGGGGCGATACGGGCGAAGCGTCAGCCGGCCGCGCGCAGCTCGTGCTCGGTGTCCGCGGCGAAGGGGCCGCCCGAGTGCCGCACGGCGATGATGAGCCCGTCCACCGGACGCGGCCCCCACCACTGCCGGGCGAGGTTGCCCCGGCCGGAGATGCGGCCGTGGCCGACCATCGCGACGAGCAGGTCACGCAGCGCGCCGTCGAGGTCGTCCGACAGCGCCCGCGCGAGCGCTCGGAACTCGACCACTGCGCCGAGGTCATAGGTGTGCCCAGACGGATCGGTCAGCTCGTCGATCCCGGCCAGCAACTCCACTGCGCGTTTCGGTTCGCCGCTCTGAGCCAGCGCCTGGGCCAGCAGCCAGTCGCAGTAGCGCGGATCGGTGCCGGCGGCACGCAACTCGGCCGCCAGCTCACCGACCCGAACGAAGTCGCCGCTCACGAGCAGGGCGCGGGCGAGGTGGTCGCCCGCGCGGACGGCAGTCGGTGAGCCGGGCACGAGCGCACGGGCTTGCTCGAAGGCGGTGACCGCGGATGCTTGTTCTTTCACGCTGGCCAGGCTGCGGCCGAGGTCGAGCAGTGCGCGTGCGAGCCGCGGCGCCGAAGTTGTCGGGTCACTGCGCAACTGCTCGATCTCGGCAGCACCGATGGCGGCATTGCGGCGAGCCTTCGCCCGCGCCTCCGCCTCGTCCACATAGCCGTCGTGCGCCAGTCGGAGCACGCCCGGGTCACACCGGCCGGGGATCGTGGTCCCGTCGACCTCGACGGATTCGTGCACCCGCCCGGACCACGCCGCGCCGTGCCGGCGGAACAGTCGCGGAGTGTTGAATCGGCACCAGCCGCTGCCGTCGGCCGTGAGGTCGAAGCGCTGCACGCCGAGCACGGCCGGGCCGCTGTTCAGCGAAGCACGCAGTTGCGGCAGTCGGTCGAGGTCGGCCTCGAGCCACTCGTCCGCGTCGATGCTGAGCACCCAGTCGGACGTGACGGCCGCGAGCGCGGCGTTGCGCGCGCGGGCGAAGTCGTCGTCCCAGTAACCCTCGAGCACGATCGCACCCAGCGACCGAGCAAGGTCGACCGTCGCGTCGGACGAGCCCGTGTCGTAGACGACGATCTCGTCGACGACACCGTCGAGTGACCCGAGGCAGCGCCGGAGCGTGTGCTCGGCGTCCTTGACGATCAAGCAGCCGGCGATGCGCACATCCATACGATCGGCACCGGGCCTGCAGTCTTGAACGTTCGCACGATCCGTTCCTCGAGCTCGGCCGTGCAACCTCCGGCGTAGCCGGATCCGTTAATAGAGTTGTGGGAGCCTCGCGCCAGGACGAGTTCGAGGCCTACGTGCGCCGGAGTCGGGGGTCGCTGCTGCGGTCCGCGACCTTGCTGACCGCAGGCGACACACACCTGGCCGAGGATCTCGTACAGACCACGTTGGTGCGGCTCTATCTCGGCTGGCCACGAGCCCGCCGCACCAATCTGGACGCGTACGCGCGCCGTGCCCTGCTGAACGCGTTGATCGACGAGAAACGCCGACCCTTCGCGCGGCGTGAACGCGCCGTCGAACAGGTACCCGAAACCATCGCGGAAACAAGTACGGACGTCCCCAACCCGGTGCTCACCGCGCTCGCGACACTGCCGCCCGGCATGCGCGCGGTCGTCGTGCTCCGGCACATCGAAGGACTCAGCGTCGAGGAAACCGCAGCCACGATCGGCTCGAGTCCCGGCAACGTGAAGAGCCAGACCGCTCGCGGCCTCGACAAGCTGCGCGCCGCGCTGGCGTCAGCAACTACCGATCAAGGAGAGCTCCATGCCCGAACTGACTGATCACCTTTCCGAACTGTCGACGCTGTCCGCGACCGCTCCGACCGAGGCCACCGTCCAGGCGGACCTGCAACGCGCCCGACTCGCGCTCAAGCGTCGGCGCCGCTTCCGCGCGAGCGCGGTCGCAATCACCGCCGCGCTGGCAACAGCCGGGTCGTTGACCTATGTGGCGACGTCCGGCTCCTCCGGACCGCGCCACGCGGCCGGCCAGATCCGGCTCGTGGCCTACCACGGTGAGCAACTGCCCGGGTTCACCGTGGCCGAGGTTCCCGACGGCTATGTGCTGCAGGGGGCCACCGACTACGTCCTTGACATCGCCAAGCCCGGCGACAACTCGTCGCTGGACGCCTTCACCGGCAAGCTCGTCGTGATGCTGCAGTCCCGCGACGCCAAGTTCGACACGAACGGCACGCCGGTGACGGTCAATGGTCACCAGGGCTACCTGCGCAGCGGAGCACCCGCGACGGTGCTCGAATACACCGACGGCACGCACGACATCGTGGTGCAGGACTGGCAGGACATCACGCTCACCGACGACCAGCTCGTGCAGTTCGCGTCGGGGATCACCGTCACGTCGGCCGCGCACGCCGGGCTCGGCTGAGCCGAGCCAACACTCAGCTGGGCATGTCGGCGAAGCGGCTGTAACGACCCTGGAACGCGACCGCGCAGGTCGCCGTAGGGCCGTTGCGGTGCTTGGCGAGGATCAGGTCCGCTTCGCCGGCACGCTCGGTCTCGGGTTCGTACAAATCGGGCCGGTGCACGAGCAGCACGACGTCCGAGTCCTGCTCGATCGAACCTGACTCGCGCAGGTCGGCCAGCATGGGCTTTTTGTCCGTGCGCTGCTCCGGACCACGGTTGAGCTGTGAGAGCACGACCACCGGCAGGTCTAGCTCCTTCGCGAGCAGCTTGGTCGCCCGGGAGAACTCGCTGACCTCCTGCTGCCGTGACTCGACGCGCTTACCGCTGGTCATCAGCTGCAGGTAGTCGATCACGACGAGTTGCAGGTCGTGGCGCTGGCGCAGGCGGCGTGCTTTGGCGCGGATCTCCATCATGGTCAGGTTCGGGCTGTCGTCGATGAACAGCGGCGCCTCGGCCAGTTCGCTGGAGCGCCGCGCCAGCCTCGTCCAGTCCTGGTCGCTCATGTGGCCCGACCGCATGTTCTGCAACGAGACCGTCGCCTCGGCGGAGAACATCCGCATCATGATCTCGATCTTCGACATCTCGAGGGAGAAGATCACCGCCGGCTTGCCGTTCTTCACCGCGGCCGAGCGCGCGAAGTCCAGGGCGAGCGTGGACTTGCCCGAGCCGGGCCGGCCGGCGACCGTGATCATCTGGCCCGGGTGCAGGCCGTTGGTGTACTCGTCGAGCTGCTGGAACCCGGTGGGGATGCCGGTGCCGATACCACCGGTCGAGCTGATCTTGTCGATCTCGTCGAGGGTGGGCTGAAGCAGCGACTCGATGTGCACGTAGT
>DASXJN010000047.1:0-33273 GCA_036497365.1 Jatrophihabitantaceae bacterium
CGCCGGTCCGGATGCTGCACGATGCCATCTCGGCCACCGCCTACGCGGGCGCCAGGCTCGGCGCGCGCACCGTTCCCGCCGCAGCCGGCGCGATCGCCGCAGAGACCGGCACCCCGTCGACCGAGGCATACGGCGACACGCCACGCGGCCACTTCACGCTCAGCGCGCTGAACGGCTTCTGGGGCGACCGACTCGCCGAGGATCGCGCCGCCCTCGCACCCGTACTGAGCCTGCGCACGTCGAACGGCCGGTTGCGACGGATGCCCGGCAAC
This sequence comes from Jatrophihabitantaceae bacterium, assembly GCA_036497365.1. Lineage (GTDB taxonomy): Bacteria > Actinomycetota > Actinomycetes > Mycobacteriales > Jatrophihabitantaceae > RYN-133. Next base: position 273 of record DASXJN010000047.1, read on the forward strand.
GTCGCCCATGACGCCGCAGCCGACACTCCTACGGCGACGGGGAAGCTCGTCGTGTTCCTGCACGGGCTGTGCGAGAGCGACCGCTACTGGGGCTACGGCGCGCAGCGCTGCTGGGGAGATCCACGCACCACCTACGGCACGTTGCTGCAGCGCGACCGGTCGTGGACGCCGCTCTACGGGCACTACAACACCGGCCTGCACATCTCCGAGAACGGGCGGCTGCTCGCGGGTTATCTCCAGACTCTCGTGGACGAGTGGCCGGTACCGGTCACCGAGATCGCGCTCATCGGCCACTCGATGGGTGGCCTCGTCGCCCGTTCGGCGGCGCACCGGGCCGACGACCACCGCCTCGCTTGGCGCGCCGCGCTGCGCCACATCGTCGGACTCGGTGTGCCACACCTGGGCGCGCCGCTCGAGCGCTGGGTCAACGCCGGGACGCATGCGATGGCACGGCTGCCCGAGACCAAGCCGCTCGCGACCTGGCTCAACCAGCGCAGTGTCGGGATCAAGGACTTGCGCTACGGATCGATCGTCGAGGCGGATTGGTTCGGCATCGATCCGGACGAGCGGCTGATGGACCGGTGCAGCCCGGCGACGCTGCTCGACGGCGTGGCGTATTCGATGGTCTCGGCGACGCTGTCGGAGCGCTCGGAGGGCCGGTTCGCCCATGACCTGCTCGTCGAGCACCTGAGCGCGCACGGCACCGGCCGTCCCAATGCCGTGCGGCGCATCGAGTTCGAGGTCGACCGGCTGGCCCACGTCGGGCGGCGCACCCACTTCCATCTGCTCAACGACCAGGTCGTGTACGACCGCATCCGGAGCTGGCTCGACGGAGCCGACGGCGCTGCCGGCCCGCTCGCCGAAGGCATCGGCTAAGTAGAACGTGTTCTCGTTCTGGGTTACCGTTCCGGCATGGCCCGAGACTCCCACGACGCGGTGCACGACATCGAACAACTCAAGTTCCGCTACGTGCGCGCGCTCGATCTGAAGGACTGGGACGGGTTCGCTGCCACGCTCACCGAGGACGTCGCCGCTTCGTACGGCGACAAGCTCGGCTTCACCGGGCGCGACGAGGTCGTCGGCTTCATGCGGAACTCGCTCGGTCCGGAGATCATCACGGTCCATCACGTGCACCATCCCGAGATCGCGGTCAGCGCAGACACCGCGACCGGCACCTGGTACCTGCAGGACACCGTCCTCATCCCGCAGCACCGGATGCTGCTGCGCGGCGCCGCGTTCTACGCCGACCGCTACCAGCGCGGCCCGGACGGTTGGCGCATCGCCGAGACCGGCTACACCCGCAGCTACGAATCCACCGAGACCCTTCCGGATAGCTGGCAGTTGACCGCCAACCGGTTCGCGGCCACCGGCTGATCGCGCGCTGCACGACGCAGCAAAAACGACCTTTCGGGCTACTTGATCAGGTCGCCCTCCAAGCGTCGTCGCGCTAGTTATAGTCCGGCGCATGTCGAGCCCGCCGCCGCCCGCCTGGCAGCCGCCACCACGGGACTTCCATCCGACGACACCGCCGCCGCTGCCGCCGCACGCCGGCCAGAGCCACGACCAGACTCACGACCGGACTAACCCGCACGGCGACGGTCACACCGCGGGCCACGGGCACGAACACGGCCGGCTCGCACTTATCATCGCGCTGTCGATCGCCATCGTGTCGGTGCTCGGCGCAGTGGTCGGCTGGCGCGCGGAAGTGCACGCCGGTCGCGCGAGTCGCTACGAGCAGGACGCCGTCGCCACCACCATCAGCGCGGCCGAATTGCGCAGCGAGGCGGACGCCGAGGCGGCCAAGGCGTACTCGCAGTACGCGCACTACGTGCGGCTGGGCAACGAGGCCAACGAGTTGCTGCCCGGCGCGTGCTCGATCACCGATCGGAGGAACATCATCCAGATCGACGCCGGCGTGCTGTGCAGCACGCAGGTGCAGTTCAGCGGCTACGGCGGCACCGGTTACGTCGACAGCCAGGGCCACTTCGACGTCGAGAAGTACGCCCAGGACGTGCAGGCCGGCAACGCCACCCAGAACGACGTCGAGCCCGAGACGTATGTCCTGCAGGCCGAGGACCAACGCCACCACGAGGACAAGATGCTGTACCTGTCGCTGTTCCTCGTCCTCGCGCTGGCGCTGCTCACCCTCGGGCGGCTCGGCAGGACCCGCACACGGCAACTCGTGCTGGCAGTTCCGGGCTGGATCTGCGTCGTCGCCGGCATCATCGCGCTCGTGATGATCGAGGTGTAGGGCGATGGAGAATCCGCTCAGCGAAGCGCACGAAGAGATCAAGCACCTCGAGCACATCTCGACGTCCAAGCTGAAGACCGTGCTCGCGGTGAGCATCTTGCTCGTCACGATGCTCACCACGCTGGCCGGCGTGCTCGCCGCGGTGTGGTCGGCCAAGCAGTCCGAAACGCAGCGCGCCCGGCAGGAGGCGACGGCCGAGAGCCTCAAGTCGAGCCTGGAGGCGACCACCCAGCAGGCTTCGGTCGACCAGACGCTCGACGACTTCAGCGAGGCGGCATGGCGTTCGGCGTTCCTCAACGTCGACTCGCTCGAAGTCAGCGACAACTCGCTGACGACCGCGCTGCAGACGCAGGCCAACCAGGCCACCAAGGTGCAGAACACGATCGAGGCGTCGTTGCCGAAGGGTGCCAGTGCCGCGGGCTACTCGGCGAAGCTGCGCCAGCCGTCGACGGTCAGCGCCGAGGAGGCCAAGGCGGACGCGCAGCGCAGCGTCGGCTGGCTGGCGAAGAACAACGGTGCGCTCGCTGTCGTGAGCATGCTCGCGCTCTCGCTGTTCCTGCTCGGCCTCGCGCTGACGATGACGAACCGGCTCGTCCAACTGGGCTTCACCGCGCTCGCGCTCGTGATGACGATCGTCGCCGGTGCGCGCCTGATCCAGGTCGCGGCCGCACCCATCGTGGTAGCCAGCACGTCCTGCATCGACCGCTACGGCGCGGCGGTCACTGCGGCGAACTCGGGCGAGACGAACGATGCGAAGCAGACCCTCGACGCCGTCGTCGGTGACTGCTCGCAGTTCACCGACGCGTGGACCGCGCTCGGTCAGGTGCGCTTCGATCCGTCCAGCGCGTCGGCGCGGACGACCAGCCAGCAAGCCTTCCAGCGCGCGCTGGATGTGGCCGACGCCAAGTCCGCCGATCTTTACAACAACGTCGGCTACATCGAGACGGTGAACAAGGACTTCACCGATGCGAAGGCCAACCTCGACACCGCGCTCGACATGGCACCGGAGAACCCGGTCGTGCTGGCGAGCGAGGCGGAACTGGCCGCGGCGCGCGGCGACTCGACCGGTGCGGACGAGTATCTGGACGATGCGCTCAAGATCGTCGCGCAGCACGGCCCGTACTTCCGCGACGAGTTCTTCTTCGCCGCACTCCGCAGCGACGAGCGTGACTTCGCGGCTGCCGGGCTGAACGGCGCGGAGGTCTCGCAGTTCTTCCTGCGTGGACGCGAGGCCGAAGCGAGCATCGGCGCGCTGGGGACGATCCACCCCGGCGACACCCACGGCGCTCGCATCACCGGCCTGATCCTGAAGAAGTCCGCCACCAAACTCGGCGAGATCGCCGACTTCGTGACGATCGGGTTCACCTATCACGACCTTCGGGTGGGCGATCACATCTCGGTGCGCTTCTACAGCAACGGAGTCACCTACGACCCGATCGCGTCCATCCCGAACCAGGTGGTGGCGAGCAACAGCACGCTTGTCGGCAGCGGCATCGAACAACCGGACAGCCACTTCCGGCTCGGCCTGACCAACAAGGGCGAGACGACCATGGAGGTCTACCTCAACGGCGTGTCGCAGGGCGAGGTCTCCATCACGACCTGACAAACCGGACGACATACTGAGCGCGTGACCCATCGTGAGTGACCGATCGTGAGTGGCCGATCGTGAGTGACCGATCGTGAGTGACCTGGCGCCGCTGTGGTCGCCCCGCCCCGACGATGTGGCCGCGGCCCGGATCACCCAGTTCGCGGTCTTCGCCAGTGCGCGGACCGGTTGTGATCTCGACGGCTACGCGGCGCTGCAGCGGTGGTCGGTCGACGACGTGGCCGGTTTCTGGGGCTGCGTGTGGGACTTCTTCGACATCGTGGCCGCGTCCGGCAGCGACTCGGTGCTCGCCGGTGACGCGATGCCGGGTGCTGTGTGGTTCCCGGGCGCCCGGCTGAATTATGTCGACCAGGTCTTTCGCGACCGCCCCGCGGACGGCATCGCTGTCATCGAGTCGGACGAGACCGGCCGGTACCGCGAGGTGTCGTGGGCGCAGCTGCGAGCCCAGGTGGCGTCGGTCGCCGAAGCGTTACGCGGCTACGGCGTGAGTGCGGGCGACCGCGTGGTCGGCTATGTGCCGAACACCGCCGAGGCGGTCGTCGCGTTCCTGGCCACGGCGAGCCTCGGCGCGATCTGGTCCGCATGCGGCATGGACTACGCGCCGAGTGCCGCTCTCGGCCGGTTCGGCCAGCTCGATCCGGTCGTCCTGTTCGCGGCCGACGGCTACCGCAACGGCGGCAAGACCTACGACCGGTCCGACGCCGTGGCACAGGTGCGGGCGGGCCTGCCGTCCCTGCGCGCAACCGTCGCCATCGACCGGCTCGGCGCATCCCTGCCCGACAGTGTCGCGTGGGACGACGTGGCAGGCCGCCGGGCCGAGCTCGAAGCGGTGCCGGTCGGTTTCGACCATCCGTTGTGGGTGCTGTTCTCGTCCGGGACGACCGGCGTGCCCAAGGGCATCGTGCACGGGCACGGCGGGGTGTTGCTCGAGCAGCTCAAGACGATGGCGTTGCACTGCGACCTGCGGCCCGGCGACCGGTTCTGGTGGTACACCACGCCGAGCTGGATGATGTGGAACTTCCAGGTTGCCGGACTGCTCGTCGGCGCCACCATCGTCTGCTACGACGGCAGTCCCGCGCATCCGACACCGGATGCGCTGTGGGCACGGGCGGCCGAGTTCGGCGTACGGCTGCTCGGCACGAGTCCCGCCTACCTCGCGGCATGTGCGGCAGCGAACGTCCACCCGGGTACCGACTACGAGCTCAGTGCGCTGCGCACGCTCGGGGTCACCGGATCGACGCTGCCCTCGGCGTCGTATTTCTGGGTCGCCGAGAACGTCGGTGCCGAGGTCCAGATCGCGTCGATCACCGGCGGCACCGACGTCGTGACCGCGTTCGCCGGGTCGGCGCCGACCGTCCCGGTGTGGGCCGGCGAGATCTCGGTGGCGTGCCTCGGCGTCGCGCTGGACGCGTTCGACGAGCAGGGCCACTCGGTGCGCAACACCGTCGGCGAACTGGTCGTCACCCGCGCGATGCCGTCGATGCCGATCGGGTTCTGGAACGACCCGGACGGATCGCGGTACCGGGCGGCGTACTTCGAGACCTTCCCCGGAGTGTGGCGGCACGGCGACTGGGTGACGATCACCGGGCGCGGCACCGTAATCATGCACGGCCGTTCGGACGCCACGCTGAACCGCAACGGCATCCGCATGGGTAGCGCGGACATCTACGCCGCGGTCGAACAGATCCCGGAGATCACCGAGGCCCTGGTCATCGGCGTCGACGAGCCGGAGGGCGGCTACTGGATGCCGCTGTTCGTCACCCTCCGGCCGGGCTCCGAACTCGACGACGCGCTGCGCGGACGGATCCGCGCCGCGATCCGCGAACATGCCTCGCCGCGACACGTCCCGGACGAGGTCTATGCGGCACCGGGCATCCCGCACACGCGCACCGGCAAGAAGCTCGAGGTGCCGGTGAAGAAACTGTTGCAGGGCGCCACCACGACGAGCACGTTCGACGCGGGCAGCGTGGACGACCCCGACTTGATCGGCTGGTTCGTCGACGTCGGGAACCGGCACCGCTCGGGCTGAGCGACGCTGATCTCAAGATTTCAACGCGCGCGATCGCGCCGATCGCGCGATGATCACCGGCGTGTCCGGCGGGCAACAGGTTCCGACGCAGCGGGCGATCTCGCTCGAGGCCCTGCGCCTGCACGCCGGTGGGCTGTTGGCGAGCTTCGAGCGCGGGCACGCCGGGTTCGTCCCGGACGAATACCTGGCCGGCCTGGGCCGGGACACCGCCGAGGTCGTCCTGGAGTTGTGCCTGTACGGGGTCTGGCAGCGGGCCGACGGCGGCTACGCCGTGGCCTCCAGCGAGGCATTGCGGATGGCGCACGAGGTGCACCGCGAGGCGCGCCGCGGCTGACCTTGTCGGGAATGGATCGCGACTGACGTAGGTTGGAACAGCTGTCGGTCCGTCCCATGGCCCCGGGCCCCATCATTTCGCCGCTACGAGCGGCCACTCGCCGAGAGGCGCCTGACGGACCGGCAGCACGTAGCAGCGCCGCCTCCGCCTCGCGGGGGCGGCGTTGTCGATTTCCGGATTAGCGCCGCGACCGGCTGGGGAACCTTCCGGTATGACCCGTTTCAGCGCGAGCACTGACAACGAGGCCGTCGTCCCGGCCGACCGGAAGGACATCTGGACCGTACTGACCGACCCCGATGCGTTGACCGACCTCACGCCGATGCTCGACGGCATCGACGCGGACGGCGACCTGTGGACGTGGCACCTCAAGCGGATCAGCGCGCTCGGAGTCGGCATCACACCGTCGTTCACGGAGCGGATGCACTTCGAGAAGGGCCGCCGCATCGACTACACGCACGAACCGCCTAAGGACGTCACCGAGCGCACCGGCGCCCGCGGCTGTTACGAAATGAGCGACGCCGCCGGTGGGACAAGGCTCAAGATCAGCTTGACGTTGACGGTCGACCTGCCGCTCCCCCGCGCTGCCGCCCCGGCCGTGCGAAAGGTGATGACGCGGATGATGCGTCGCACCGGCGACGAGTTCTCGGCGAACCTGTACGCACGCCTCGGCATCGCCGAGAAGTACGAGCGGGTAAGCGTGTAGGCATGACCTTCCCGCCCGTTCCCGGCCAGCCGCCGCCGTCACCCACACCCACACCCGCACCGACTCCGTCGCCGGTGCCCTCGCCGGAACCCGGACCGCCCGCTCCACATCCCGAGCCACCGCTGCCCGGCCCGGCGCCCGATCCGGCGCCGCCGCAGCCCGGCGATCCCCGGCCGGGTGATCCGGTCCGCCCGGACTGACGCGATGCTGGAGCCGGACTGCCCGAAGCGCGGATGACCCCGCGCCATGCGTGTTCGACACCGCAGCGCCGTGGGACGGACCGGTGGCCGAGTCCACTCCGGCGCGTCGCGGCGGATCAAGCAGCGATCATCGGTCGGCTGATCAGCGGCCGACGGCCTTCTCGAGCTCGGCCTTGCTCATCGACGAGCGTCCTTCGATGTTCTTCTTCTTGGCCTCTTCGTAGAGCTGCGCCTTCGTCCGTCCGCCTGACCCGGAGTGCGACCGCAACCCGCCACGCCGCGAGGACGAGATGTCATTCGTCGATGTGCGGCTCTTCTGCTCGGCCTCGCCCGAACGAGCCCGCTCCTTGTTCACGGTGCGAGCCGCGATCTCTTCGGCGGTGCCCTCACTGCGCCCGCGGTCCTGCAGACCTTCCTTGACGTGTTCGTACTGCCGTTCGCGCTTCTTGCTCCATGCCTGCTGCGGCATCTACCTGCTCCTCTCCAGCCGTGCGATCGCACTGTCGTCGAACCGCTCGAGCAGCTGCGCCGGATCGCGCCACACCTCGCACGCGCCGGCCGCACGCAACTGCTCCGCGCTCGTGCCGCCGCATGTCACGCCGACGAACGGCACGCCCGCCTTCTGCGCCGCGATCCCGTCCCATACCGCATCGCCGACGAACACGACTTCATCGCAAGACAGGCCCGACTGGTCCAGCGCCGCCTGCAAGATGTCCGGCGCCGGCTTGCCGGAACCTGCGTCGGACGAACTCGTCGCCTCGCTGATGGCGTCGTCGGCGTCCAGCGCTTTGCGCAGCGCGGCGAGTTCCGGTTGCGAAGCCGACGAGGCCAGCACGACGGCAAGGTCGCGCTTCGCGCAGGTACTCAGCAGATCTCTCGCGCCGGGCAGCGGGCTGAGATTGCCCCAGTGCTGGCGGTACAGGGCCAAGTGGCCGCCGACGATCGCATCGTCGTCGTCGGTGTCGCGATCCTCGCCGAGCAGGTGGTCGAGCAGCTCGGTCGATCCCATGCCGATCGCGTGGTGAATATCGATCATCGGCACGGTGTGACCCGCGGCCAGCAGCGCCTCGGCCCAGCACACCGTGTGCAGATACGTCGTGTCGACGAGCGTGCCGTCGACGTCGAACAGCACCCCCGTCATGCGCGCTGGTCGTAACGCAGCAGCGCGCCGACGCCGTCGGCGACGTATTCATGCGCATTGGGGGTGACGACGATGTCCGCGCCCGTGCCGACTGCGGCTCGCACGAGCGCACTGTCGAGCCGGTCGCGCTGCGGCTCGGCCACGCCGAGCCCGCGCAGTTCCTCTTCGTTGCCCCCGACATGGACGGCGTCCGGGCCGACATAGGCGTGCAGCGTCGAAGTCGGGTCGTCGGAGATGACGAGCGTGTCGACCGCGGCCATCCGCAACGCGTTCACGACGGCCTCGACGCCGGCGACCGCGTATTCCTGGCGGCCGAGGTTCTGCTGCAGATGTTCGAGCGTGGCGCGGCGGGCGCGCCACACGTGATGTAGAACCGCATCGTGCACCGCGGCCTCGAGGGCACGCTCCGAAGCACCGGGTGCGCGGCTGCCGTGTTCGATGGACACGACCGCGGTCCCGGCACGAAGGCCCGACGACAGCTGGTCCTGGAGCAATCCGCGGGCTCGTTCGTCGCCTGCGATGACGACCAACTCGATCCCGTGTTTGGCGGCGAGGGTAACGACCGCGTCGGCGACTTCACGCGCATTCGCTGCCCACGCGTTCTCGACGCGTTGCTGGAAGTGGACTTCGTCCCACGTGTTGCGACCCGTCTTGTGCACGGGAAAGTCGCCGCCGTCGACCGACGTCGTCGGCTCGCCCAGCCAGGGTGCCGCCGCGATATCTGCGCCCTCACGATCGGCGAGCACCACCAGGTAGGGCACGTGCGGACCGCGCTGCGCCAGGTACGGCATCAGATGCGGTAGCGGCGCGGACGTCGCGATCTCCCGCAACGGCGCGCCCGGCAGCCGGTCGGAGAAGGCGACCGAGCCCTGCGCCGCGACGACCACGAGACCGGCGTTGCCAACCTCGTGGTCGGCGGACACGAAAATCTCCAGCGCGGCGATGTCCGCCTCGCCGGCGCCCTGTTCGGTGAGCAGACGACGCAGCGCTCGCCAGCGCAGCTCGACCTCGTGCCTGCCGCTCTCGGTCGCGCGCGTCGCATCGAGGTAGATGGTGGTGAAGGGGCTCTGGTGGCGATACAACGCTGTCAATGCGGTGTGTGCGCTCAGTTCGACCATCAATCAGGTCCTCCCGTCGGGATTTTCGGGAACGGTCCTCCTTGTTGGCCTTCCCCCGGTTTTCGTCCCGCTAACGACGCCGGCTGGCACGATGAAACCGCGCTGACTGGGTAAGAGCCGAATATGACCCGTTCCGAACTGCTGCTCGTCCGCCACGGGGAGAGCGCGGGAAACATCGCGCGAGAATCAGCCGAGAGCTCTCGTAGCGAGGTGATAGACATCGCCTGGCGCGACGCGGACGTGCCGTTGTCCGACGTCGGGAAGGCGCAGGCCGAAGCACTCGGCGCCTGGCTCGGCGAACGCTCCGAGCCGATCCGCGAGATCTGGTCGTCTCCGTATGTACGCGCACTGCAGACCGTCGAAATCGCCGTAGGCCAGGCGGGGATCACCTCGCACATCTACACCGACGAGCGGTTGCGCGACCGCGAACTCGGTGTGCTCGACCGGCTCACGAGCACGGGTGTGCGTAACCGCTTCGCCGCCGAGGCCGACCGTCGACGCATCCTCGGCAAGCTCTACTACCGCCCACCGGGTGGCGAGAGCTGGGCCGATGTCGCGCTGCGACTACGCAGCTTCTTGCGTGACCTCGAGGACGCACCGGGGCGCACCGGAACTGTGCTCATCGTCTGTCACGACGCCGTGGTGCTGCTGTTCCGTTACATCCTCGAGCGAATGGACGAACACACCCTGCTCGACCTCGCCGCGCACAGCTCGGTGGCCAATGCGTCGGTGACCAGGATGGTTCGGCCCAGCGCGGACAGCCGATGGAGCACTGCCGACTTCGGATCGACATCCCATCTTCAGCACTTCGGCGCGCCGCATACCCAGCACGGGGCGGACAACGATGCCCACCCACGCTGAGGCGGTCACCGCTGCGCTGCTGCGGGACTGGCGTCTGCCCCAGCCGGGCGGCACGAAGCGCAGCCGAGGCCAGGTGCTGGTCGTCGGCGGAAGCCCGTCGACGCCGGGCGCAGTGATGCTGGCCGGCCTCGCCGCCCTGCGCGTCGGGGCCGGCGTGCTGAGCTTGGCCGTCGCGGCGTCCGTGCGAGTCGCAGTTGCAGCAGCGGTGCCCGAGGCGGCCGTGTACGGCCTGCCCGAGCTCGACGGGCAGCCGCCGGACGAACGCTTCGTCGAACGGTTGTCCGGGTGCGCCGTCGTGTTGCTCGGGCCGGGCATCGACGACGCGGACGTCGCTCTCGACCTCGTGGAACGGACCGCGGATGCCGCCGACGACGACACCCTGTTCGTCGCGGACGCCTACGCACTCGGCGTGCTCGGCCGTGCGCGCGTAGCAGAGCGTCTGGCCAAGCGTTGCCTGCTGACACCGAACAGCACCGAGGCCGAGTTCCTGCTCGACCGAAAGATCGCTTCCGGCGACGACATCGACGTGTGCCGCGAGATCGCCGAGCGCTACCAGGCCGTGGTCAGCTATCAGGGCTGCATCGCCGACGCCGACGGTGCCTCGTGGGAGGTGCCGGCGGGGCATCCTGGCCTCGGCACGTCCGGAAGCGGCGACGTGCTCGCCGGAGCGGCAGCCGGACTCCTTGCCCGTGGCGCGGACGCAGCACAAGCAGCCTGCTGGTCGACGTTCCTGCATGCCGTTGCCGGCGATCGCCTCGCGGCCCGGGTCGGCCGGCTCGGATTCCTCGCGCGCGAGCTCGCGGACCAGCTTCCGGTCGTGCTGACCGAGACAGAAGCCTGAGTGATCTGTCTCAGCGGATGACACTGCGCCGCGGCTGGGTATGGACATTTCATGAGCAATGGAGGACCGGACCCGGCTGCAGACGCTTCGCTGGGTGAACTCGTGTCACGGATGTCGGAACAGACCTCGCGGTTGATCCGCGACGAACTGCGTCTGGCGCAACTCGAACTCACCGACAAAGGCAAGAAGGCCGGGCTCGGTGTCGGCATGTTCGGCGGCGCCGGGCTGTTCGCGCTGTTCGGTCTGGCCTGTCTCGTCACCGCCGCGATCCTGGCGCTGGCCGGGCCGGTGCCGGACTGGGCCGCAGCGATCATCGTCGGCGTCGCGTTGTTCGTTGTGGCAGGAATAGCTGCGCTGGTCGGCAAGCGCGAAGTGAGCGCGGCGACGCCCCCGGTTCCGGAACAAGCCGTCTCCGGCGTGAAGCAGGACGTGCACACTCTCAAGACGGGGACGGTGTGAAGATGAGTGATTCATCGGATCCGACGACCCAGGCAGCGCGGGCAGCCGGGCTGAGCGAGCAGGACATCGTGCGCACCGAGATCGAACAGGCGCGTGCCGACCTTGCGGAAACGGTCGACGCCCTTCATCACAAACTCGATGTAAAGGCCCAGGTCAAGGCCAAGGTCGACGCGGTGCCGCCGCGAACGCGGATCATTGCCGGGGCTGCAGCAGCCGCGCTCGTCACGGTGATCGTCGTACTCAAGCGGCGGCGGCGGGCATCGTGAAGCTCCTGTACCGCCCGTTCGGGCTGCTCATCTCGGTACTGGGCGGCTTGCTCGCCGGTGTGCTGTTCAAGCAGATCTGGCGTGCCGTCGCACACGAGGACGACACGCCGGACGCCAAGGACCAGGAACGCGGTTGGGGCGAGATCGTCGCCGCCGCCGCGATCGAAGGAGCAGTGTTCGGCACGGTGAAGGCCGTCGTCGATCGAGCCGGTGCGTCCGGCTTCGAGCGTGCGACGGGAGTGTGGCCCGGAAACACCGGGGACGACGCCTGATCATGTAATGGAGGTGCGATGAGCACCCGTCAGACAACCGACCCCGAGTCGCCGACCGACCTTCCGAAACGCTCGTGGTTCAGCGTGCTCAAGCGCGCGGTAAAGCAGGTCGGCCCGGACGAGCTCACCGACCGTGCCGCTGCACTCACCTATTACGGAGTGCAAGCGATCTTCCCGGGCCTGCTCGTGCTCGTGTCGATCCTGGGGCTGCTGGGCCACAGCACGACGCAGACCCTCGTGTCGAACCTGGGATCGATCACGCCGGGCAGCGTGAGCTCGTTCATTCAGACGGTCATCACCAACGCCCAGAAGCAAAAGGCCACGGCCAGCATCGCCGGGCTCATCGGGCTTGTCTTCGCAGTGTGGTCCGCCTCGGGTTATGTTGCTGCGTTCATGCGAGCGGCCAACCGCATCTACGGCCTGCCTGAGGGCCGGCCGATCTGGAAGACCGCCCCGGTGCGGCTGGCGATCACGCTGTTCACGATGGTCTGTCTGATCGTCGGATTGGTGATCGTCGTCGCGACCGGCGCGGTCGCAGACAAGCTCGGCCAGGCGCTGGGGCTCGGCTCGACCGCAGTCACGATTTGGGACATTGCCAAATGGCCGGTGCTGTTGTTGCTGTTCGTCGTCATGCTCGCCGTGCTCTATTCGGCGGCGCCGAACGTGCGGCACGGCGGTTTCCGGTGGATTTCTCCAGGCGCTGCGCTGGCCGTGGTGATTTGGCTGATCGCGTCCGGGCTGTTCGCCGTATACGTCGCCAATTTCTCGTCCTACAACAAGACTTACGGCGCGCTGGCCGGCGTCATCATCTTCCTGATCTGGCTGTGGATCTCGAACCTGGCGATCCTGATGGGAGTGGAATTCGACGCCGAACTCGAGCACGAACGTGCGCTGAGGGAAGGCATACCGGCCGAGGACGACATGTTCGCCATCCCGAAGGACACCCGCAAGTTCGAACCCGAAACGGCTGCTCAGGCGCAGCGGACCGAACAGATCCGGCGCAGCGGACGCTGAGCGAAGACGTGGAGGCGCCGCAAGATTGTGGCGCCGGAAGGTGTGTGACGGCTATGTGAGGACGCGGCCGGGCTTCGGCCGCCAGTCCGTCCGGTAGCCGACATGGCTCCCGTAGACCGCCGCCATACGGCGCAATACCTCGGTCGCGCCGTCACGCACCTGCCGCTCGAGCGGGAGGTCACGCAGCACCAGCATGCGCTGCATGATGCCGATGACATCGCGTTTAGCGGCACATTCGGCCATCGCGCGCGCGGACGACAGCACGCCGTCGCCGGCGCCTGCACCGTTGATACGTCGAAGATCGCGCTCGTCGTCGGCGATACGAGCCAAGAGAAATCGAACCAGGCCGTCGTCCATGGACGCCCTCGCTTACTACGAAGCGGTTCGCTTGTTCTCAGGGTTGGAGCCAGCTCGCCGTGAATACCCACACTAGTGGCAATTGTGAGGTGCACCGTGCGCGGGGCCCATGTCAGCCATGTCATCCGGACCGCCATTCATCATGCCGAGCATCTCGCGCCCGCCGGTGCGGTAGAAGCGCCAGACAAGAGCCGCGGCCAGTAGAAGGAACACGATGTTGAGGAAGGTTGTGTAGTTCCACCGCACGCCGTCGTCACCCATCGACGCGGACCTCGTCCCGGTCGGCACCAGGTGCAGCGGACTGAACAGCAACTCGATCACGTAGCCGGCCACGACCATCGTCGCGTAGAACGACACGGTGAGGATCGCCGCCACCCGGCGACCGTAGTACTTCGCGTAGATCACGATGAGCGGGATGATGATCAGGTCGGCGAAGATGAACGACACCACCCCGCCGAAGCTGATGCCGCCGTTCCACAGCACCGCCGCGAGCGGCACGTTGCCGATCGAGCAGACGAAGGCGAGCACCGCGACGAGCGGGCCGACGAGTGGGCCCCAGAACTTGGCCAGGGTGGGGTGCCCGCTGAAGAACAGGTGTGACCAGAAGTCGTCCGGGATCCACGCCGCAGCGGCACCGGCGAGCACCAGCCCGATTGCTATGTCGCGCAGCACCGCCGCCCACTCCATGACGAAGTTGTGCGCCACCGAAGTGAATCCCTCGCCGCTGGCGAGTCGCTGGAAGAAGGTGCCGGACCGCGTGACGGACATGTCCATCGCGGCGTGGCCCTCCATCGAGCCAGCTACCGCGCGGTCGGCCTGCGCCCGAGCCTCGGCGAGGCGGGCCGGCCTCAGCGCCACACGAAGGATCACCGCGAGTAACACGATCATGACCGGGCCGCCGACGAACTCCGCCGCCGTGAACTGCCAGCCCAGCAGCAGCGCGAGGATCAGGCCGAGTTCGATCACGAGATTTGTCGAGGCGAACTGGAACGCCATCGCGGAGGTGAAGTTCGCTCCCTTCCGGACGAGCGACCGGGCCAGCGCGACGGCAGCGTACGAACAAGAGGACGACGCGGCACCCAAACCGGTAGCCGTGGCCAGGCTGCGGGGGCGATCATCAGGAAGCAGCCGGGCGATGGTGGACTTCTTGACCAGCGCCTCGACAACGGCCGAGAGCGTGAACCCGAGGATCAGCGACCAGGTCACCTGCCAAGTCATCGAACCGACGATCTTCGCGGCATGGACCAACGCGCTGCCGAGTTCCTGCATGCCGGCCACCATACCCCCATAGGGTATCCTCGTCCTGAACCGAGGGGGTGCCGATGCACGGCTACACGGCGAACAAGGACGCGTACCTGAAACGGATGCGTCGCATCGAGGGACAGATCCGGGGCATCGCCCGGATGATCGACGAGGACGACTACTGCATCGATGTACTCACCCAGGTGAGCGCGGCAACCCGTGCTCTGCAATCGGTCGCGCTCGGCCTGCTCGAGGAGCACCTGGCCGGATGTGTCGTCGACGCCGCGCGTGCGGGCGGGCCCGACGCCGACGCGAAGGTGAAGGAAGCCGCGGACGCGATCGCTCGCCTCGTCCGGTCCTGAGGTCGCAACGCGCCACAATGATGGAATGACCGCGCTGCCCACGACGGTGACGCCCATGCTGGCCACCCTGACCGACGACCGGTTCTCGGATCCGAACTGGATCTTCGAGCGCAAGTGGGACGGCGTGCGTTGCCTGGCGTTCCGATCCGCGTCGGGCGCCGTGCGATTGCGCTCCCGGAACGATCAGGTTCTCGACGGAACCTATCCCGAGATCGCCGATGCGCTCGCCACGGAGGCCGACGTGGCGCTCCTGCTCGACGGTGAGGTGGTCGCATTCGACGGCCGGCACACGAGCTTCGAGCGGCTGCAGGGCCGGCTCGGCATCCATCGTGCGGAGGAAGCGCGAGCGACGGGAATCGCCGTCTATTACTACGTGTTCGACGTCCTGCATGTGGACGGTCAAGACGTGCGTGAGCTGGCGCTACGAGATCGCAAACGGCTGCTTCGACAGGCGGTGCGGTTCGCCGACCCGCTGCGCTTCACGTCGCACCGCAACGGCGCCGGGGTCGAGGAATACCGCAAGGCCTGCGCGCGCGGCGACGAGGGCGTGATCGCCAAGCGTGCCGATTCGCCCTACCGGAGCGGCCGATCGGGCGACTGGTTGAAGTTCAAATGCGTCCGCGACCAGGAACTGGTCGTCGGCGGTTTCACTGCTCCCAAGGGCAGTCGAGTCGCGTTCGGCGCGCTGCTCGTCGGTTACTACGACGGCGCGGAGTTCGTCTACGCCGGCAAGGTGGGCACCGGTTTCGACACGAGGACACTGCGTGATCTCTACGACCGGATGGCGAAACTGCACCGTCCGACCTCGCCGTTCGCCCGCGGCACAGTGCGCGAGCGCGACGTGCAATGGGTCGAGCCGGAACTGGTTGCCGAGATCGGGTTCACCGAGTGGACTCGCGACGGCCTGCTCCGCCATCCGCGGTACCTCGGCCTGCGCACCGACAAGCATGCCTCCGAGGTGGTGCGCGAGCAGCGCTGACGCTTCGTGACGGCTCAGTCCGCGATGTCGATGAGTACCTTGCCGACCGCGCCGTTCTCGACCGCGGCATGTGCGTCGGCCGTCCGGTCGAGCGGGAAGTGCAGTAACGGCAGGCCGGCTTCGCGTCCGACCCGCACGGCACCGTCGAGGACGGCGCCGACAATGTCCTCCACCGCACGTGCCTTCGCCTCGGCCGGTGCGGTGTAGAGCAGTACGAACTGCCACCGTGCGTTGGTCGTCATCGACGGGCGAACCGGCACGGTGAACTCGTCGCCACCGTTGTTCGCATAGATGGCCACCGCGCCGTGCGCGGCCAGCACTGCTGAGTCGAGCGCTGCGTTGGCGGCAGGCGAAACCTCAACCACGGTGTCGACACCATGCGGGACGATCCGGCGCACCTCGGCGGCGACATCCTGCTCGCGGTAGTTCACGACGTGGCTCGCGCCCGCGGCCGCGGCGAGCTGCGCCTTCTCACTGCTGCTGACAGTGGTGATCACCGTTGCGTCGGACCAGCGCGCGAGTTGGATGGCGGCATTGCCCACCGCTCCGGCTCCACCGGCGACGAGCACGGTCCGGCCGGACAGCGTGCCGGGACCGAGCCGCTGCGGGCCGCTCTCGGCGACAGTCAGGCACCGGTGCGCGGTGATGAAGGGCACACCGAGGGCAGCGCCGAGATCGAACGACGCGCTGTCGGGCAACGTGACGACGCGGCGCGCGGGGACCACCGCGTACTCCTGTGCCGTCCCGTCCGGCCGTCGATAGGCGGCTTCCCAGACCCACACCCGCAGCCCGTGCAGTGCGGCCTCGACCCCTTGACCGACCGCATCGACCACGCCCGACCCGTCCTGGTCGGGCGTCTGCGCCGGCTCGACCGGTTCGCCCGGCGCACTCCCGGCGCGAGACTTCCAATCGGTGGGATTGACGCCCGAGCGATGGATGCGGACGCGCACCTCGCCCGGTCCGGGATCGCGCACCGCCTTGTCGACCAGGCCCAGCACGTCAGGTCCGCCGGTCTGCGAGTACACGATCGCGCGCATGTTCGTTCCCCTTCGCATCCTGGGTACGAGCCTAGGTATGAGCGAAAACGACGTCGAAGCCCAACCGCACGGCTCGACCACGGTGAGCCGGAGCGTGAAGGCCGCGCCGCAACGAGTGTGGGCAGAATTGGCCGACGCCTGGATGTACCCGGTCTGGCTGGTCGGCGCGACACACATCCGCGACGTAGATCCGGAATGGCCCGCGGTCGGATCCAAGCTGCACCACAGCGTCGGGCCATGGCCGGTCTCGGTCTCCGACACCACCGAGGTGCTCGCGGCCGAAGCGCCGCACCGGCTGACGCTGCGCGCACGCGCATGGCCGGCCGGCGAGGCGCGGGTGGAGATCGTGATCGACGAAGACGGTTCCGGCAGCCGCATGACGATGACCGAGGGACCGCTGCGCGGGCCGGCGCGCTGGGTGCACAACCCGATCCAGAGATGGCTGCTGAAACAACGCAACGTCGAGTCGCTCAACCGGCTCGCCACGGTCGTCGAGAAGCGGCCCATGTCGACCTGAGCAGGATCAGTCGCGATAGATGCGGCGCATCGCCGCATCGACCGCCCGGCGCTTCACCGTGCCCATCCGGCCGCTGCGACGTAGCGCGGCGATCGCCGCGTTCGCGCCCGGCCCGCCGTGCACGCCCCCGCCGGGGTGCGCACCGGCGCTGGCCAGGTACACGCCGTCCACCGGGGTCTCGGGACGGCCGAGGCCAGGTACCGGCCGGAAGACGAGTTGCTGATAGAGGTTCGCCGTGCCGCCCGCGACCGCACCGCGCACGAGATTCGCATCCTGGTCCTGCAGGTCGCTCGGCGACTGAACGTTGCGCGCGAGCACCAAGCTGCGGAAACCCGGCGCGTGCCGCTCGACGACTGCCTCGACGCGCTCGACGTGTTCGGCGATGACATCCGGTTCGAAGTCCGTGTCCGCGGGCAGGTGTGTGTACGCCCACGCCGACTCAGTGCCGGCGGGCGAGCGAGTCGGGTCCGACGTGGTCATCTGCCCGAGCAACAAGAACGGATGGGGCGGCACGGCACGCGTCGAGAGCGCCGCTGCGTAGTGCGTGAGCCCGTTCAGATCGGCGCCGAGATGGACCGTTCCGGCGCCGGCCGCGCCCTGCGCCGTCCACGGGATCGGCGCCGACAGCGCCCAATTGACCTTGAGCGTTGGTAGATCCCACTGGAAGTTGTCCAGGTCGCGCCACAGCCGATCGGGCAGGTTCTTGCTGCCGAGCAACTCGCGGTAGAGGAACGGCGCCCCGACGTCCGCAAGCACGTACGAGGCGGCGATGCGCTCCCCGTCGGCGAGGCGCACTCCCCTGGCATGTCCGTCCGCGACATCGATGCCGACCACCTGGGCAGAGGTACGGATCGTGCCGCCCCGCGCCTGGAGGCGTGCTGCCAGCGCGTTCGGGATACCGCTGGACCCGCCGACCGGAACCGGGAAACCGACTGTCTGGCCGAGCATCGTCAACAGCCAGCCGTAGAGCCCGCTGCCCGGCACCTCGGGACCGAGGTCGGCGTGCAGGGCATTGCCCGCGAAGAGGATCGGCGCGCCTTCGCCGCTGAATCGCTCGTCACCGAAACGCCGAACCGGCTGCGCTGCGAAGCGCGCAAACCGCAGCAGGTCCGCGGTTCCGAGCGTCCGGACCAGGCGCAGACCCGAGCGGACGGGGGGAAAGGGCGTGAACAGCGCGTCGATGAGCGGTTCGCTGATGCGTTGATACGCGGCGACCACGGACAACCACGCGTCCCCATCGCCCCCGGCGAACGAGTCCACCGATGCCGCGGTCTCCGCGAGGTCGCGGGACAGCACGGCGCACCGATCGTCGGGAAGGACATGTGCGAGCACGGCCGGCGCGTGCCGCCACTGCAATCCGTATTGCTCGAGCTCGAGCGCCTTCAGGACGGGCGATGCGCGAGAGAGCGGGTAGAACGCGCTGTACCAATCGGTGACATAGCCCGGGTGCAGCGTGTCGTCGGAATACGCAGCGCCGCCGATCCGCGGCTGTGCTTCGAGCACCTGCACGTTCCAGCCGGCGTCGACGAGCAGGTTGGCGGCGACAAGGCCGTTGTGCCCGGCGCCGACGACCACCGCGTCATGACGCGCAGAACCCGGTGCGAGACGACTCGCACCGGGTCCGTTGCTGTTACGCACTACTCCATCATTGCGCTACGCGTCGTGGCATTGTCACCGCGTCAATACCAGTAGCGGCGGCCGCCGAACTCTCGTCCGGCCATCCCGAGCAGGGCAAGTACGGCGCCGACCACTATCAGGATGATGCCGATCGTCCACAGGATGGCGATCTTGGCGACGAACCCGATGATGAGCAGCACTAGTCCGAGAACGATCACGGGCTGACTCCCTTGTCATCAGCGCTTCCGGCGAGCGCGTCCTACCTTTGGGCTACCCGATTCGTCCTGCCGAATCACGAGTCACGTCAGTGTCAGACGCAGTGCAGAACAAGAACTGAACACCGGCCGGCGCCCTACACCGGGACGATCCGCGCGGATCTGAGCCGACCGGCGTTGATCGTGACCAGGCCCATCGTGCCGACGGGCTGGCGTCTGCGATCGGTCGGCGACCCCGGGTTGAACAGACGCTGGCCGTTCTGGGCCGTGTCCCACGGGATGTGCGAATGGCCGAACACCACCAGTTCGGCGTGCGGGAAACGCCGTCGCATCCGCGCTGCACGTCCGGCGGCCGGCCCGCTGTCATGAAGCATCGCGACCGGGACACCCTCGACATCGAACTCGAGCGTCGGCTCAGCACCCCACGCGCTCACTTCAGTTCCGTCGTTGTTGCCCTGCACGACTCGCACCGGTGCGTACTGCGCGAGTTCGTCCAGGACGGCAGCCGTGCACACGTCGCCGGCGTGCAGGATCAGGTCCACCCCGCGCAGCCGCCGGGCAACCGAAGGCGGACACGCCTTCCAGTGCCGCGGCGCGTGCGTGTCGGACAGCACAGCGACGCGCACGTCAGCCGGTGGGTGCCGACGTGGTGTACGCGCGGTTGTCGAGCACCGGAATGCTCTTGCGCAGTGTCACTGCGGTCTCGGGATCGATGTCGATGACAAGCAGGTCGGGCGCCTGCCCGAGTGCGGCGGCCACCGTGCCGTCCGGGGCGGCGACGAGAGAATGGCCGATACCGTACGGCCCGTCACCCCAGTCGAGACCCGAGGCCGGCGGATAGGCCTGTCCGGTCGCCAGCAGCCAACTCACCGTGTCGAGTGCCCGAGCCCGAACGAGCAATTCCCATTGCTCGGCCTTGCCCGGCCCGTTCCCCCACGACGCCGGCAGCACCATCACGGTCGCGCCCTGCCGGGCGAGATCGACGAACAGTTCCGGGAAACGCACGTCGTAGCAGATGGCCAGCCCGACCTGCACGCCGGCGATCGTGACCACGACCGGCGCGGTGCCCGGTTCTACCGTGTCGGACTCGCGGAAGCCGAACGCGTCGAAGAGATGGATCTTGTCGTAACTCGCGATGCCGTCCGGCCCGGTGACGAGCAACGTGTTGCGCACGCGCCGGCCGTCCTTGCCGGGCGTGAACATGCCGGCCGCCACCGTGATCGCATGTTCGGCAGCGAGCGCGGAGACGGCGGTGGCCCACGGCCCGTCCACGGGTTCGGCGAGCTTGCGCAGCGACGTGCCGAAACGCGCCATGGTCGCCTCGGGGAAGACCGCGAGGTCGGCGCCGCGGTCGGCCGCGGTGCGCACCTGCGCGCGCACCAGTTCGAGATTTTTCCCGGGATCGTCCTGCGACTGGATCTGGCACAGTGCTACTCGCATACGTCGACCCTAGGCCTGCGCCGGGCCTGCAGCGGACCGGGCAAGCAGGGCAAAGACCGTCGAATCGTCGCGGCCATGTCACCTCGGCCGCAGGTGCGCGGTAGTTAGCAGGAAGTTCTTCCCTATCAGCGCCTCTGCAGCCGTCACTAACTTCGCCGCATGTCTCGGCTACCCGTGCGCCCGTTCGTGACCGTTCTCGCCCTTCTGGCTTCGTTCCTGGTGGTGCTCGTCGTCCAATCGCAGTCGGCCAGCGCGACCGGCTCGCTGTCCGCCGGTTCCCTCACCATGGTGTCGACCCGCGCGGACGGCACGTCCGGCCCGCAGTTGCCCTCCACCTTCGGCGCGGAACAGGAGGCGATCAGCGACGACGGCAAGGTCATCGCATTCGTGTCTCCCATCCCAGCCGACCAGCTCGTAACCGATCCCTTGCAGACCGGGCATGTCACGGACAACAACAATGCGGAGGACGTGTTCGTCTGGGACTCACGCCTGCCCGCCCCAGCCGGCCCGATCGTCTCGCTCGTGTCATGGAACAAGACGCACACCGGCACCGGCGACGCGCCATCGCAACACCCGATCATGGCGCCGGAAGGACTCGGCGTCGTCTTCGAGAGCGGCGCTGACGACCTCACGACCGTTCCGGTCGGATCGTTCTCCAATCACATCTATGCGTGGCTCCCACTGATCAGCGAGGCCTTCCCGGTATTCATGGTGGACGAGAACTACCAGGGCACGGGGGGCTCCAACAGCGTGAGCAGCGACCCGACGATCGGGATCTCGCTGGCCCCGCCGTCGGCGCGGGTCGCGTTCACGAGCAGCGGCTCGGACCTCGTCGACCCAGCGGTCCACGACTCGCACGGTGTCGATCAGGTCTACGTCCGGACATACACGCTGGCCACGCCGTCGACCGAGATGGCCAGCGTCGGGCTCGACGGCACGGGCACGGCGAGCGGTGCTCGCGACCCGATGATCGCGGCGGACGGCATCCACGTGGCGTTCGCATCCGGCGGTGACGATCTCGTCAACGGCGTGCCAGGCACGGGCGGCAACATCTTCGTGCGCAACCTGCTGACCGACAGCACCACACTGATCAGCAAGGCGAACAACTCATCGGTGGGCACCTCGGGCAACGCGGATCCGGCGATCTCCGCCGACGGCTCGACCGTCGCGTGGGACGGCAACGATCCGGATCTCTCACCGACCACCCACAACGGCCTCAACCACATCTTCTATCGGGTGGGCAACGGGGCGGTGCAGATGGTCGACACCGACTTCACCGGCGCGCTCGGCTGCAACTCGGCCTCGAACAACCCGGGCCTGAGTCTGGACGGAAGCACGGTGGTGTTCGAGAGCTTCTGCTCCGACATCGTGCCGCCGTCGATCAGCGACGACTCCGGAATCGACGTCTTCGAACGGCGGATGAGCGCGGTGCCGAGCCTGCCGGACCCGGCTCCGCAACTCGTCAGCATCAACGACGCGGGCACGGCATCGGGTAACGGCGATTCCTTCTTGTGCCCCGGCAGCAGCCCGCCGCACTGTGGCGCCTCGACGAACCCGGGCGTGACCGTCAACGCCGACGGCACGGCGATCGCGTTCTTCTCCGATTCGAGCGACATCGGCACGCCGCCGGCCGGCGTTCCGCCGTTCAACGACGGCGACATCTTCGTCCGGTACCCGGACCTCCCGGGCGGCGGCAAGACGGTGAACCTGACCGTCAACGGATCCGGGCAGAACCCGGACGGTGACTCGCGCGATCCGGTGATCAGCGCCGACGGCGGCAGTGTCGCCTTCGTCAGCCTGGCCGACGACCTGGTCACGCCGGACACCAACGACGGAACCGACGTCTTCGAGTCGGACACGCACAACTCCTTCTACATCCAGCCGATCGCACCGGTCTCCGAGGACGCCGGCAACGTCACGATCAGCGTCGGACGGACAGGCAACGTCGGCACCACCGACACCGTCAAGATCGAGACCGGCGACGGCTCGGTGCCGTCCCTGCCGACCCTGCCGCCCGAGATCACCAACCCGGCGAACTCGAACGCGGTCGCACCGGGTGACTACACCTCGACCACCAAGACGCTGACGTTCGATCCTGGCGTGCAGGTGCAGAGCTTCCAGGTCCCGATCACCGACGACAACGTGCAGGAGGATCCGGAGCTGTTCCACGTCTCGCTGTCGTCCGGCACCGGCGCCGGTTCGGTGCCGATTCCCGGTCCGCTCGCCGACGCGTACGTCGTGATCCTCGACAACGACGGCCCGGCGCAGGACTGGTCGGCGGCCGTCACGCAGGATCCGCCGGCGTCCGCCGAGGTCGGTGACATCGTCACGGTGAAGACGACGATCAGCGTCGACGCAGGAGCCAACGACCTCCACGTCACCGGGCTGTCCGCGGGTGCAGGCACATCGGGTCTCGATGACGTGCAGTTCGCCGACTCGACCCCGTTCGACGTCACTGCGGGCACCACCAAGGTCGTGACCGCAACCGCACGCGTCGCGGCGGATCCGGGCACGGCGGGCATACATCTGCAGACCGCGATCGACGGCACGCTCGGCGCGACCAGCGCGACGCGTACGGCCGACTCCAGCCTGATCACGAGCACGGAGGCGGTTACCGCGACGCTGACCGGCGCGCCGGCGACCGTCGGCCTGCCCGACTCGATCACCTACAAGCTGACGCTGAGCAACGGCTCCGACACGCCGGCCCAGGTGTCCGTCCCGTCCGGCGGCTACGGCGCGCCGACCGGCACGACGTTCTCGAACCGCGTGGACGGCGACACGTCGCTGGCTGCCAACAGCACGACCGACTATCTGCTGACCGTCGATGTGGACGACAGCGACGCCGACGCGACGATGCTCACCGAGGCCCCGACCGGCGTCACGTACGCGATGAGCGACATCAGCCTTGCGTCCCGCTCGGTCACGGTGCCGTCGGCTTCGTCGACGGTCCAGGCGCCGGTCGTCGCGGTCAACACGCACACCCTGACCGACGACAACGGCGGAACCCTCGATCCGGGCGATGCGGTGGACGTCTCGATCACGGTGCCCAACACCGGTGCGGCAGACACGACGGCAACGCTGAACGACACGCTCACCAACCTGCACGCCCCGAGCGCCATCAAGGTGGACGGCTCGTCGTGCGGCGGCTGTTCGTCGACCGACAGCAGCGTCACCGCGCCGTTGGGCACGCTTTCTGCCGGCGGCTCGCACACGGTCACGTTCACTGCGACGATTCCCGCTTCGCCGAGCAACAACACGGCATCGAGCAGTGCCACCGTGTCGTTCTCGCCGGCCACGACCGGTACCAGCCCAACGTCGGCCGATGTGAGTCACCTGACGATCGGCGACAACAACACGCAGGACTGGGACGTCGCGGTGAGCCAGGAACCACCGGCATCCGCACATGTGGGTGACACCGTGACAGTCAAGGCGACGATCAGCGTCGAACCGGGCGCACACGACCTCGATGTCACCGACCTGTCGTCCGGCGCGGGGACCAACGGACTCGACCAGGTGCAGTTCACCGACTCGACACCGTTCACTGTGAGCGCGGGGACGAACAAGGTCGTCACCGCAACCGCACGCGTCGCGGCAGCCCCCGGCACCGGTGGTGTGCACCTGCAGGTGTCGGTCGACGGCACCCTGGGTGCCTCCTCGACGACCGAGACGGCCAACTCCGATGCGGTGGCGAGCACCGAGGCGGTCACCGCGGCGCTCGACGGCACGCCGGCAACGGTGCAGACGACTGACCAGATCACCTACACGCTCACGGTCCACAACGCGTCGGACACCGCGGCGCAGCTGACCGGGCTGCCGGGCGCTCTGGTCGCGCCGACCGGCACGTCGCAGGCCAGCCGCACCGACGGCACCACGACCGTCGCCGCACACAGTGACAGCGTGTGGACGCTGATCACCGACGTCGACGACAGCGACACCGACGGGATGATCATCACGCAGACGCCGGGCGCGGTGTCGTACGGAATGACAGCGGTCAGCCTGAATGCGCGCGGCGTGGTGATCTCACCACCGAGTGTCACCTCGACCGTCTCGGTGCCGTCGATCACCAGTGCCGACCACACCACGTTCACAATCGGGACCGCCGGCACGTTCTCCGTGACGACGGACGGCATCACCACGCCGACGATCACCGAGACGGGTTCGCTGCCCAACAACGTGGGTCTCGTCGACAACGGTGACGGCACGGCCACCCTGTCCGGCACTCCCGCGGCCGGCACGGCTGGCTCGTACCCGATCACGATCAAGGCGACAAACGGGTCCGACACGGCGACGCAGTCGTTCACCCTGGCCGTGGTCAAGGCGCCGCAGGCGATCACGATCACCTCGACCCCGCCGGCGCATCCGGTGATCGGCGACACGTATCCGATCACCGCGACGGCGACGTCCGCCCTGCCGGTGTCGTTCTCGATCGACGGGGCGACCACGAACAACTCGTGCAGCCTGGTCGCTGCGGTCGTGCACTTCGACCACAGCGGGTCCTGCGTCGTCGATGCCGACGCGGCAGGCGACAGCAGCTATCTCGCCGCACCGCAGGTGCACCAGACGCTGCACGTGACCGACGTGGCCACCACGCTCAGCGTGACGACATCGAAGTCACCCACGGTGTACGGCGAGCCGACGCACGCAACGGCGACGGTCGGTGCATCCGGCGGAGCGCCGGCCGGTGTCGTCCAGTTCTCGGTCGATGGTGTCGATCTCGGCGCACCGGTGACCGTGACCAATGGCACCGCGGTGAGTTCGGTGCTGACCGACGCGAGCAGCGACCCGCTCACGGCAGGCGCGCACCAGGTGTCCGCGGCATTCACGCCGACGAACACGGCGAAGTACTCGGACGCGGAGGACGACACCGTCCAACTCGTCGACAAGGCCGACTCGAGCCTGACCGTCATCGTGCACAGCAAGACGATCACGGCTGCGGCTTCGCCGATCGCCCCGGGCGCCGGCGACCCGAGCGGGAATGTCACGTTCTCGGTCGGCGGTTCGACGGTCGGTTCGGCCCCGCTGACGAACGGCGTGGCGACCCTGCATCACGCCGTGAAGCCGGGCATGACGCGCCACGTCGGCGCGGCCTACCCAGGCGACGCGAACTTCACCGGTTCGTCGGCGTCAACCGTGCGGCACGACCCGACCGTCACCGCGAAGGTCACCTCGGCACACTCGACGTCGAAGTACGGGTGGTACCGGACCTCGGTGCACGTCAGTTTCACGTGCACGACGCACGGCGCACCGCTCACCACGCCGTGTCCGGCGCCGGTCACGCTGTCGCACAGCGGCGCAGCCCAGTCGGTGACTCGCACGGTCGCTGCGGCCGACGGCGGCATGGCCACCGCAGCAGTGCACGGCATCGACATCGACAAGCACGGCCCGTCCGTGCACGTCAGTGGCGTGAAGGACGGCAAGACCTATCACGGATCGCTGCCGACACCGCACTGCGTCGCCGATGACGCGCTGTCCGGTGTGGCCTCGTGCCACCTGTCGGTGCACCACCACGGCGCCACGACGAAGTACCGGGCAACGGCGACCGACCGGGCCGGCAACACCGCCACGGTGCACGGCAGCTACCGCACGCTGGCCGCGTCGATCGAGGGCGCGCACTTCTCCAAGGGCGCGTTCCAGGTGAAGCTCGGGCAGACCTACCAACTGGTCGTGCACTCGACCAAGCGCCCGACCTACTACGACGCGGCACCGGTGCCGCAGATCCCGTTCGTGAAGGACATGCAGTTCTTGAAGGCGGGGCACCACCGGTGGGCGCTCGGGGTCACCATGACGCACTCGTTGGGGCACCACCGCGATTGGAATCTAGGGATCAAGATCGGCAAGGTAATGCACGTCCTGCGCGTGCACACCCGGTAGGCGCAACAGCGGGTCACCCGCGCGTCATATGATGCGCGGGTGACCGCGGGACCTCGAGCGAGGCTTCGCGCGGTTACCCGGAAGCTGGGGCTCGCCGTGCAGTACGAGCGGCGGCTGCGGGCCCAGCACGCGCCGATCGAGCCGAGCACCGTGGTCTATGAGAGCTATGCGGGCAACGGCATGGTGTGCAATCCGGAAGCGATCTTCCGGGCGGCGCTCGCCGCAGCCGACCTCCAGCACCTACGACACGTGTGGGCGCTCGACGACCCGAACAGGCACGCGGCATCGGTGGCCGAGTTCGCCGGCGACCCGCGCGTGCGGTTCGTGGTCCGTGGTTCGTCGGCCTACTACCGCGCGCTCGCCACGGCGAAGTATCTCGTCAACAACGCGACCTTTCCGGACCCGTGGGGCAAGCGCGAGGGCCAGGTCTACCTCAACACCTGGCACGGCACGCCGGTCAAGGCGATGGGATTCGACGTACCGGGTGGCGCACTCGTCACGCGAAACGTCGTGCGCAACTTCGTCGCCGCCGACTACCTGCTGGCGCCCAACGCCGACACCGAGAACATGTATCTGTCGGCCTACCGGATGAGCAACATCTTCCGCGGCCGGTTATTGACCACCGGCACGCCACGGATCGACGCGCAATTCGGCGACGACGCCGCGCGCAAGCGTGTTCATGACCGGCTTGCGCGCGCCGGCCTGCACGTCGACAGCGACGAGTCGCTCGTGCTCTATGCGCCGACCTGGCGCGGCGACTTCTACTCCCCCACCGACGATCTCGTCCAACTCCGCGCCTTCGTCGAGACCGTGAGCAACCGACTGCCCTCCGGTTCCCGCCTGCTGCTGAAGGTGCACCAACAGGTGTACGCGGCGGCGGCCAAGGATGCCCGGCTCGCGCCGGTTCTCGTCCCGAACGACGTGCCCACCAACGAATTGCTCGCCATCACCGACCTGCTGATCACCGACTATTCGTCGATCTTCGTCGACTATCTCGCCACTGGCCGTCCGATCGTCTTCTACGCACCCGATCTCGACGAGTACGCGCACAGCCGCGGCTGGTACCTGCCGCCCGACGAATGGCCCGGACCGGTCTGCCGAAGCACCGAAGAGTTGATCGATGCGCTGAACGCGCCCGGGCCGGCGCACCCGCGCTACGCCGACGCCCGCGCGCGCTACTGCCCGCGCGAATCCGGCGACGCGGCGGAACGGGTCGTCGACGTCCTGTTCCGAGACCAGGGCCGTCCGAACGAAGTGCGGAGCGGATTCGCCGACGGCCGCACGTCCCTGCTGATCAACCTCGGCGGCATGCTGGCCAACGGCATCACGATGTCCGGGCTGTCGCTGCTCGACACCATCGACCACGACCGCTTCGACGTGTCGGCGATGTTCCCGCACCCGAGTTCGCCCGAACGGCTGCGGCTCGTCGAACTGATCAACCCGCGCGTGCGACTGTTTCCGCAACCGGCAAGTCTCAACGGCAGCAAGCTGCGCGTCCGCATGCTCGCCGCAGCGAGCGGACGACGACGGCAGCGGCTCCGCAACGGGTACCGCGAGTTGATGCGACAGGAGTGGCAACGCGCGTTCGGTGCAAGTCGGTTCGACCATGTCGTCGAGTTCAGCGGGTACGAGCCGTATTGGATCAAGCTGCTCGAAAGCCGCCCTAGCGGCACCCTGTCGATCTGGCTGCACAACGACATCGCGGCCGAGATGACGAACCCGAGCCGGACGAGCCGGCTCCGTGCCCGGATCCGTGCCGTGGTCACCCTGTATGCGGGCGCGGATCGGCTCGTGTCGGTGTCTGCCGCGCTCGACGAGGTGAACCGCGCCAAGCTCGCGAGCTGGGCGCCTGCCGATCGGTTCACGCATGCCCGCAACACGATCAATGCGGGCCGCATCGAGAAGCTTGCGGCAGAGCCCGCCGACGATTTTGCAGCGGCAACAGGCACGGCGACCTTCGTGACCGCCGGGCGGCTCTCCGCGGAGAAGAACCACGCGCGGCTGATTCGCGCTTTCGCGAAGGTGCACGACGCGCGCAGGCATCTACGACTCGTCATCCTCGGCGACGGACCGGAACGCGCCCGGCTGCAGGAACTGACCACCGAGCTCGGCCTGACCGAGGCGGTGCTCCTCGCCGGGCACCGGCGCAACCCCTACGCAGTGATGGCGCAATGCGACTGCTTCGTGCTTTCGAGCGACTACGAGGGTCAGCCGATCGCGCTCCTCGAAGCGCTGATCCTCCGGTTGCCGGTCGTGACAACGGCGTTCGGCTCGGTACGCGACGCGTTGCCGGAGGGCGCCGGCTCGGTCGTCGACGCGAACGACGATGCCCTTGCCGAGGGCATGCGCGCCTTCCTGCGAGGCGAGGTGCGTGCTGCGCCCTTCGACGCGGCCGACTACAACGCCCAGGCGATCGCCGAGTTCTACGGGGCGATCGGCTCGGCGGCCGACTCCGCAGGCAACGGCGCGGCGTAGCCGTTCTCCGACCGGCCCTCGGCCTGAGCCCAAGTGGACGAGCGGCGCACCGTGATCGCACCGAGCGCCGCGGCCACCAGGCACGCCGCTGCGCCGAGCACGAGGCCGGCCCGGCCGCCGAACGTCTCGGCGATCGCACCCGCGATCGGGCCGCCGATCGGCGTCGAGCCCATGAACGCCACAGACCACAGCGCCATGACCCGGCCGCGCATGGACGGCTCGGCCTCGAGCTGCAGCGTGCTGTTGCCCTTCGCCAGGAAGCCGACGCTCGCGGCGCCGACACAGGCCAACGCGATCAGCTCCACCCACAGCACGGGTGCGGCTGCCGCAATGCCGATCAGCACACCGAACGCGGCGCTCGACACCGCGAGCGCGCGCACGCCCGTTCGTCCGCGAGCGGCCACCCACAGGCCGCCGCCGACCGCGCCGAGGCCCATCGCGGCCGTCATGAAGCCGTAGGTCTGCGAGCCACCGTCGAAGGTCCGGCTCGCCACGACGGGCAGCACCACCTGGAACTCGTATGCCAGGCAGCCGACGAGTGCCATCATCGCCAGCGGCACGACCAGCGTCGGGGTGTGCCGGACATACCGGAGACCTTCGCGTAGTTGTCCGCTGCGCCGTGGTGCCGGCGTGGACGGTTGCAGAGCCGCGACGTCCAACCGCAACAGAGACGTGACGACGGCGACGAAACTGACCGCGTTCAGCAGGAAGCAGATGCCGATACCGCCGACGGCGATGATGACACCGGCGACCGCAGGACCGATCGCTCGAGCGGCGTTCACCATCGTCGAGTTGAGGCTCACTGCGTTGCGCAGGTGCGCCGGCCCGACCATCTCGAGCACGAACGACTGCCGTGCGGGATTCTCGAAGCAGTTGTTCAAGCCGAGCAGGAACGCCAGCAGGTAGACCTCCCACAGCGTCACGACGTGCGTCACAGTGAGCAGACCGAGCACGAGGGCCAGCACACCCATCATCGACTGGAGAACGATCATGAGCCGGCGCTTGTCGACGCGATCGGCGACCACACCGCCGTACGGGCCGAGCAGAAGCACGGGCAGCGTCTGCAGAGCGACCACCACGCCGAGCGCGGTGCCGGAGCCGGTCAGTTCGAGCACCAGCCAGCTCTGCGCGACTGACTGCATCCAGGTGCCGATCAGCGAGATCGCCTGGCCGCCGAAGTAGCGGCGGAAGTTCCGGTTGGCCAGCGCGGCGAAGGTCTGCCTGCCCAGCCCGCCCGCGGTCACGTCCGACGCCCTCCAACTACTTGCCTGTCAGCAAGCATACCGGCGCCGACACCGTCGCCTTGCGTTCGCTATTTGTTCGGAGAACGGATTTGTTCGAAGCCTAGGTGATTCCTTGGTTCGTCGTTTACGGTATGTACCGATCGCGTGGTTGACGATCATCCGACGTCCTGAACCCCAGGTCGCGGCGATTCGTCCCCACGCTGAGGGGCCGGACGATGACCCTGACACTCGGGCAGGTCGGTGCGAGTACGGACTTCGCCATCAGCACGCACCGCTGCGATCGCGTCAGCGCCGAGCTGCACCTGGCCGGCCATCTCGACGACCACGGCGTCGCCGTCCTGCGCGCCGTGGTCGACACGCATCTGCGCGACGGGCGCCGATTCCTGCGTCTGGACGTGCGCCGCGTGTGCGCAGCCGAACGTGGCGCACTGCGGCTGATCGCCGAGCTCCACCGCCACCTGCTCGACCGTCGCGGCACGTTGATCCTCACCGGAGTCACCGCCGCGCTCGAGACGGTCCTGGCTACGGCCGAGGCCGAGCTGTTCCTCATCGCGCCCACCGCAGCGGACCAGCTCGTCTGAAGTCTTCGGCTGGGCCGACGTCGTTGCGCTGACGGAACCGATCGGACGTAACGGCACGAATCAATCAGAGGTAAGGGATACCGCGCGCCGAACCCACGGCGATCGCCCAGCCCGGCCCTCAACCCCCTGTAGGAGATTGATTCGGCATGCCTTCGTACCGTCCATCAGCCATTCGACTCAGTTCCGCGGTCGTCGCGCTCGCACTCGCCGCCACTGCGTGCACCGCAAGCAGCAACTCGTCGGCGACCAACACCGACCAGCCCGCCAAACTGCATTCGTCGATGTCCATGTCCTCGCCGATGACGCAACCGAACTCGTCGGCGCCGGCTGGCAACAGCGGAGACGCCACGACCACCGCAGCCGCGTCACTGCGCGCAGGCCTGGACGAACTGTTCCGCGAGCACGTCGATCTCACCGGCTTCGCCGTGCAGACGGCCGTGACCAACGGGATCGGCTCGAGCAATACTGCCCAAGCACTACAGGCACTCGATGCGAACACCGTCGCACTCTCGAAGGCGATCGGCTCCATCTACGGCAAGTCCGCGCAACAGGAGTTCCTGAAGATGTGGCGCGCGCACATCGGCTTCTTCGTGACCTACACCAAGGGCCTGGCGACGAAGAACAGCGGCATGGTCAGCAAGGCGCAGACGCAGCTCGCCGGCTACCGCAAGGACTTCTCGAACTTCCTCGGCAAGGCGACCGGCCTGCCCGCTGCCGCGATCTCGAAGGATCTGCAGGGACACGTCCAGACGCTCGAGGCAGCGATCAAGGCGATCGTGACCAAGAGCCCCGACGCGGCATCGACGCTTCAGATGGCAGCCATGCACATGGACGGCACCGCACAGGTGCTCGCCAGCGGCATCGCCAAGCAGCAGAAGCTCGGCGGGGACGTCAGCGGACAGGCATCGACCGTTCGCTCGGCGCTCACCGGACTGTTCATCCAGCACGTGGCGCAGACCGGTGCCGTCGTGGCGACAGCCGTCGAGACGTCATTGACCTCATCGCAGACCAAGGCCGCGATCAGCGCGCTCGACCAGAACACGGTGGCGCTGGGCAAGGCGATCGGGTCCCTGTACGGCAACTCGGCGCAGCAGCAGTTCCTGAAGATGTGGCGCGCGCACATCGGCTTCTTCGTCACCTACACGAAGGGCCTCGCCACGAAGAACGACGCGATGGTGAAGAAGGCGCAGGGCCAGTTGGCGAACTACAAGAAGGACTTCGCCAAGTTCCTCGGCTCGGCGACCGGGCTGCCCGCGAACGCGGTGGCGACCGATCTGCAGGGGCACATCACCACGCTCGAGGCTGCGATCAAGGCGATCGTGACCAAGGATCCGAGCGCCGGAGCGAAGCTCTCCATGGCCGAGTCGCACATGGCCGGCACCGCAGCTGTGCTCGCCAAGGCGATCGCTACCCAGAAGCACCTGTCGTAATCATGTCCAAGGTGTGCAGAGTGCGCGGAGCCGTCGCCGGCTTCGTCCTGCTGCCGCTGCTGGCGTCCTGCTCCTCGAGCGGGACGCCGGCCGCCGGCAGCGGCGGCGGCTCGCCCCCTGCCGCGTCGGTGCCCGCGACGCCGGGCAAGCGCGAGATCACCGTGCACACCACGGACGGTCTCCGCTTCCAACCGTCGGTCATTCACGTCCACGTGGGCGTGGTGCACGTGCGGATCGTCGACGACGGCAGTTATCCGCACAATCTCGCCGTCTCGTCGTTGCACGCCAAGTCACAGACGGTCAGCGGCGATCCGGGCAGTTCGACCACGACCATGACACTTCGGTTCGGCTCGCCGGGCACCTATCCGTTCGTGTGCACGTATCACGCGTCATCCGGGATGCGCGGCAAGTTCGTCGTAACGAAGTGATCAGTCCCGATCCGACATGCTCGGGTCGCGGGCCAGGACGATGTCGAACCGGGTGCTCGTCCAGGTGCCGTCGACGGTGCGCCCGTCCGGTGGCCGCTCGGCTGCTTCGTG
>DASXJN010000048.1:0-6663 GCA_036497365.1 Jatrophihabitantaceae bacterium
TGTCATGGTTAGTCCTGGCAACGACTCTCAGCGGTTGGGTGGGAGGGTGCTGTGCCGACACGAGGGTAGGGAGATCCCGCCATGCGCAAGCCCGGTTTGGTTGTGGTGGGTGTCGTGATCGCGTTGGCGGGCTTGGTGTTCACCCTGCAAGGGGTCGGTGTGCTGACCGGGAGCACGATGAGCAACACGACGTTCTGGTCGGTGGCAGGGCCGGTGATCATCGTGATCGGGCTGGTAGTGGCGGTTGTCGCTGCACGGGGACGCTTCCGTTGAGTAGTGCGCCGCGCTGCGGGGTGAGCAATGGCTGGGAAAGATCGTGAGAATGCCGGCACGCCGGTCGGCCGGCGCGTTGTGCTGGCGCTGCTCGCGGTCGGGGGTCTGGGCGTGATCGGCGGGAGCCGCGTGTCGGATGGTCTGGCTCGTCTGCTCGCGCCGCTGGAGAGCCGCGACCCGACCGGGCTGATCGCACTGTTTCCGCTGGGTAGCGCCTTCCGCTTCTATTCGGTCACCGGATCGGTCCCGACCCGGACGGCCGAGTCCTACCGGCTCACGGTGTCTGGTCTGGTCGAACACGTCGAGACCTTTCGGATCGCCGACCTAGAGGCGATGCCGCAGACGAAGCTGGTTGATGACTTTCAGTGCGTCACGGGCTGGCGCGTTCTCGGGGTGCAGTGGGCGGGGGTACGCCTGTCGGAGCTGCTCGACCGGGCCGGTCCGATGCCCGCAGCCACCGCCGTACGGTTCTACTCCTTCGACGGCACCTACACCGAGAGCATGACTTTGCAGGAGGCGCGCCGCCCTGACGTCCTCGTGGCATTGCAGATGCTCGGATCTGCCGTCACGCACGAGCACGGCGGTCCGGTGCGCATGTACGCGGCGTCGATGTACGGCTACAAGAGCATCAAGTGGCTGTCCCGCATCGAGCTCACCCACGGCGAGCAGCTCGGCTACTGGGAGACGCGCGGCTATCCCCACGACGCAACCATCCGGAACTAGTCGAGCTGCCGGATGACACCGCACACCGACGCCACGCCAGCTCGCCTGCACCGATTCAGCCGCGCCGAACGAATGGTCCACCGCGCGATCGCCGTCTTGACGATCGTCTGCATCATCACCGCCGTCATCCTCTACAACGGGGCGATCGAGATCAGAATCGGGCATCGGCGCGTGATCGAGCTCGTCCACGTCTACTGCGGGTTCGCCCTGCCGGTCCCGGTGCTGATCGCCTTGATCTCGGCCGCCTACCGGGCCGACCTGCGCAGGCTCAACCGGTTCACCTCCGCAGACTGGCGATGGCTGAGGTCGCGGCAACGACGCGACGGCTCGATCCGTGTCGGCAAGTTCAACGCGGGCCAAAAACTGAACGCATCCCTCAGCGCGGGCGCCATTCTCGTCCTGCTCGGCAGCGGGCTCATCGTGAACTTCCCCGACCTGGCACGGTTGTCCTGGCGCACCGGGGCGACCTTCGTGCACGACTGGTTCGCCCTCGGCTTCGGACTACTGATCCTCGGCCACCTCACCAAAGCGATCAAGGACGCGGAAGCGCGCCGCGGAATGCGCACCGGCACCGTCTCGACCGGATGGGCGCAGACCGAACACGCGGCATGGGCCGATGAAATCACCGCGCCCCCCGACCCGACCGAAGACACCCCTCCGGCCTGACCCACCTCGAGGCGACAGCACTCGACGACTGCGCGCTCAGTCGAGCTGTTGCGGTTCGACGGCGTTCGGATCGTCGGTGTTCCAGTTGGCCTTGTTCATCCGGGACGGCTGGACGCGTGGCGGCTCGCCCTCCTGCTTCGGATAGTTCGGCGGGTACGGCGCATCGCCGACGCCGGCGAGCTCGTCACGGTCGGCCCAGTCGAGCAGTGGCTCGATGTCCCAGACCGCGTCGTCCATGCCGGCGTGCAGGTCGCCGACCTCGGCGAAGCGGGCCGGCATCGTCGAGATGTCGAAGTCGGCCATTTCGACATTCGGGAGCTCGTCCCATGTGACCGGCGCCGAGACCGGGCCGTGCGGCAGACCGCGCACCGAATACGCGGCCGCGATCGTGCGATCCTTCGCGTTCTGGTTGTAGTCGATGAAGATCGCGCCGTCCGGGCGCTCTTCCTTCCACCAGTTCGTCGTCACCAACGAGGGCGCACGTCGCCCCACCTCACGAGCAAACGCCAGCGCGGCGCGGCGTACCTCGCGGAAGCCGAAGCGCGGCTCGATGCGCACGTACACGTGCACGCCCTTCGAGCCGGACGTCTTCGGCCAGCCCACCGCGCCGAGTTCGTCGAGCACCTCGTGCACCACCTCGGCGGCCAGCTTGGCCTCGGCGAAGCCGGCCGCCGGGCCGGGATCGAGGTCGATGCGCAGCTCGTCCGGCCGCTCGACGGCACCGCGCCGCGTATGCCACGGATGGAACTCCACGGTCGACATCTGCACCGCCCAGGCGACCGCGGCAAGTTCGGTGACGCACAGCTCGTCAGCAGTGCGCCCGGACGGGAAGCTCACCTCGACGGTCTCGACCCACTCGGGCGCGCCCTTCGGCAGCCGCTTCTGGTAGATCTTCTCCCCCGCCACACCCTCGGGATAGCGGTGCAGCATGCACGGCCGCTCGCGCAGCGCGCGGACGATCCCGGGGCCGACCGAGAGGTAGTAGTTGACCAGGTCGAGCTTGGTCTCGCCGCGGTCCGGGAAGTAAACCCGGTCCGGATTGCTGATCCGGACGGTCCGCTCGCCCACCTGCAGCTCGGTGCTCGGCGCCGCCATGGTCGAACGGTATCGCGGTGCCCTGACCCCGTCCGGCGATTTCGTTCCGATCTTTGCCCGACGATCCGGGCGCAAGGATCTACCCTGGGCCCGTGCGCACCGACGAGAAGTGGGACCCCGACGACGGCGGCGACCCGTCGTGGGCCTCGCCGTACGTCGACGGCGCCTGGGGACGCACCGCAAACCCGAACACCGCTGACGGCGAGTTGCAGAACCTGGCCGCGTTCGGCGCCGGGCTGACGAGGCTCAGCGGGCCGCGGCGCACCGCCGCCAAATTGGTCGTCTGGCTGATCCTGATCGGCGTCGCGCTCACCGTGATCTTCGGCGTCGTCGGCATCGTCGCCAACTGGTAGGGCCCGCGTACCGTCGATGCCATGCGATCGACGAAGGATCTGCCCGCCGCCCCCGTGACCAAGACCGACGCGGAGTGGCGCGCCGAGCTCTCGCCCGAGGCGTACGAGGTGCTGCGCAAGGCCGGCACCGAGCGGGCGTTCACCGGCGAGTACACCGACAACCACCGGATCGGCGTCTACCGCTGCCGCGCCTGCGGGACGGAGCTGTTCCGCAGCACCGAGAAGTTCGATTCGCACTGCGGCTGGCCGAGCTTCTTCAGCCCGCTGGCCGGCGACCGGATCATCGAGCGCACCGACGGCGGCTGGGGCATGGCCCGCACCGAGGTGCTGTGCGCCAACTGTCACAGCCACCTCGGCCACGTCTTCGAGGGCGAGGGCTACGGCACCCCGACCGACCTGCGCTACTGCATCAACTCGATCTCGCTCAGCTTCGAGGAGGAGCCGCCGGTCAGTAGCTGAACGTCGTCGCGCCCTCGTCCCCGATCCATTCCCACAGCGGCACGGTGCCGCCCAGCGTGGCGTTGTCGAGCAGCGGCGAGTCGGTCAGCGCGCGGGCGTTGAAGCAGATCGGGCAGACCAGCATCCGGCCGCCGGCGGCCTCGTAGCGCCCGAGCAGGTCGCCGATCGGCGGGCAGCCGTCACACGCGGTGCCGACGGCGACGCCCGGCAGGCCCAGCCGGACGGCCTCCTTGGTCAGGAACATCATCGTCGGACGGCCTTGCTCGGCTGCCGCGACTGCGACCAGCAGCGCCACGGTCACCCGCTCCGGGTCCTCCAGGCCGGTGGTCAGGCTGATCGCGGCCTTGCCGCTCACGACCGCCCCGTCGCGGGGCTGATCACGGTCGCGATCTCAGAGACGGCGTCGATCGGGAACCCTCCGCAACGGGCGTGCTCGCGGACGATCTGCTCGTCCTGTGCGGTGTAGATGCAGCAGATGCGATCGTCGAGCACGTAGCTGTGGTCCCAGGTGAGGCCGTCCCCGAGGTGTTCGATGACCGCGTTCGAGTGGGCCGACAGCTCGCGCAGCTGGTCCGGTGTCATGGCTCCCGCACCGGGGACGGTGCGCTCGATCAGATAGGTAGGCATTGCGACGTCCTTTCCTAGGCGTACGCAAGTTCTACGGCTCGCGATCGGCGCGAGGCATCCGTCATTCACCCGATCTTTCGACGCCGGGTCAGTCGACCAGCCCGTGCCGCATCGCGAACATCGCGGCGGCACCGCGGGTGGACGCGCCGATCTTGGTGTAGATGTGCTCGACGTGGCTGCCGACCGTGCGCCGTGAGATCGACAGCTCGGCGGCGATGCGCCCGTTCGGCCAGCCGCGGGCCAGCAGCGCGAGCACCTGCGCCTCGCGCTCGGTCAGCCCGGCGACGAGTTCGCGCCGGCGACGGACCCGATGCCCGGCGGTGACCAGCACCGCGCGCACCGCCCGGTCGTCCAGCCGGCCGGACGAGACCTCGGACTGCATCAGTGCGGCGCGCTCCTCTGCGGGTACTGCCGTGCGGTACGGACGATCCTCGCCGAGCGCCTGGTACATGTCGGCCGCGGCCAGCAGCCGGGCCGGTGCCGGGATGGCGGCCGCCGTCAGCCCGCGCGGGTAGCCCGACCCGTCCAGGCGTTCATGGCACATCGCCGCGACCGAGCTGATCGCGGCCAGCCGCGGATGCCGGCACAGCACCCGCTCGGTCAGGTACGGGACGGTGCGCACCCTTTCCTTCTCCGCGAACGACAGCTCGCCGGGCTTGTCCCACACCGACGACGACACCCCGACCGCCCCGAGCCGGTGCACCAGCGCGGCCCGCTCCAGCAGCACTGTGTCGTCAGCACTGAGCGCGAACCGGTCGGCGGCCGCTACCGCTCGTGCGGCGACAGCGCGCGAGTGACCGAGCCACCACGGCGACTTCAGGTCGGCGTAGTCGGCGAAGATCTCGAGGACGCCGGTCAGGTTCGATTCGTCGAGCCGGCGGTCGAGCGGCGCGCAGCCGCTGATCACGGTCGCCCACACGTCGACGGAATCCAGGTCGCCGAACACCTCGTCGGCAGAGTCGCAACACAACGCGACCAGCTCCGGGTCGAACTCCGTGCCGGCGCGCGAACGCAGCATCGCCACGGCATCCGCGACGCCGCCCGCGCGATGGAACACCTCGGCGTCATCGGCGATGTGCACGATGCGCATCACCGGATCGATGGCCGTCTTGCCGAGGCCGGCCGGGACGCCCTTGCCGTCCCATCGCGCGAACGCCTGCGGCAGTGCGTCGCGCACGCTCGGGTCGAGATCGAGCCGGTCGGCAATGTCGGCCGTGGTCTGGCAGTGCGCGACGAAGGAGTTCATCGCGTCGGAGAACCCGCCGCCGGCGGCGAATCGTCCGAGCATGGTGACCCGGCGCAACGGCGGCCCGCCCGCGGCGACGTGCCCGAGCAGGAATCGCAGCATCGGCAAGCCGGTCTTGTCGAGCAGGTAGCTGTCGGCGCGCAGTTGGTTGTCGTCGCCGAACCAGCCGGCCAGCTCGTGCGAGTCGGCGATGCAGCCCACCCAGGTGAGCAGCGAGACGTAGAAGACCGCGGCCTGCTTGCTCTCACTCAATCCGGCGAGCCCGGCGAGCCGGTGCGCGATGACGGTCTGCCGCAACACGTGCTCCTGCGGCTGGCCGAGCCCGAGGTCGGTCGCCAGCGACAGCGACGCGACCAGCTCGGCCAGCCGCACGCCGGGCACTCCGGAGGCGGTCATCGGCTGCGAGCCTACGGTCCGCGCCCGCGGCCAGTGGCGATGAGGAGGCGTCACCCGCACCTTCGACCGGGCCTGACCGGCGACAGTGAACGCGCTGCCGCGCGACACGCCGTCCGCGCAGCGGCACAGCGTTCAGCGTCGCTCGCACGGCGTGCTCGCCACAGTGCAGTTACGGCAGCGCGGCCACCAGATCGGCGGTGCTGCGCCGCGAGCCGGTGTAGAACGGCACTTCCAGGCGCACGTGCCGGCGCGTCTCGGACCCGCGCAGGTGGCGCATCAGGTCGACGATGCGGTGCAGTTCGTCCGCCTCGAAGGCGAGCATCCACTCGTAGTCGCCGAGCGCGAACGACGACACGGTGTTCGCGCGCACGTCCGGGTACTCGCGCGCCAGCTGCCCGTGCTCGGCCAGCAGCGCACGGCGCTCGGTGTCGGGCAACAGGTACCACTCGTACGAGCGGACGAACGGGTACACACACACGTAGGCGCGCGCTTCCTCCTCGGCGAGGAACGCCGGGATGTGGCTCTTGTTGAACTCCGCCGGGCGGTGCAGCGCCATGTTCGACCACACCGGGTCGAGGTGCGTGCCGAGCACGGTCCGGCGCAGGCGCGAGTACGCCTCCTGCAACGCGTCTGCGGACGGCGCGTGCCACCAGATCATCAGGTCGGCGTCGGCCCGAAGTGCCGACACGTCGTAGGTGCCGCGGACGACGACGTCCTTCGCGGCGAGCTGTTCGAACAGCTCGTCGACCTCGGCCACGAGCGCGCCGCGGTCGGCCTCACCGATCGGCCACGAGACCCTGAATACCGACCACGCGGTGTAGCGGA
>DASXJN010000049.1:0-3759 GCA_036497365.1 Jatrophihabitantaceae bacterium
GTCGGTGTGCAGCAGGCGCGCCGGGATGCGATCGAGCGAGTAGATCACCGGTTGGTCGTCGGCCGTGCGCACTCGTTCGACCGCCAAGACGGTGTCGCCCGGATCGAGCTGAAGTGGGGAGTCGTCCGGGCAGCACGGCTCGAACGCTGCCTCGAGGATGTGCATCCCGGCATGCGCGCCGGCACTCTCGATCATCGTGAGGTAACTGAGAGTCGAGTCGAGTCCATGCGGCATCCGCCGACGCTCGGTGACATAACTGCCCGAACCGCGGCGACGGGTGATGTAGCCGGCCTCCACCAGCCCACGCACCGCGTCGCGCACGGTGGCACGAGATACGTTGAAGCGCTTGGCCAGTTGGCCCTCGGTCGGCAACTTGGTCCCCGGCTGCACCTGCGCACTGGTTATCTCGTCCAGTAGCTCGTCGCGCAACTGGTCGGCGAGCAAAGTTCGGCCGGACACTCTACCGAGCCTACGTCCGGGTTTCGCGGGGTGCATCCGCCGTTGCTTCGAGGACGCGACGGACCTGGTCTGCGATGGACGGCGCGCCGGGCAGCAGACCGTCGAAGACGGCGCTGCCGATGGTGTACCCCCACGCCCCTGCCTCGGCGACCGTGAGCGCCCGGTCGATGCTCGCGATCGATCCCGCGACGATCACCGGACCGCTCGAGCGGCGGACCACCTCACGGATGAGGGCGGCGTGGTCGGCGCTCGGATGGCGATACGCCAGCAGGTCGAGCCCGCTGACGTGGTGGAGGGCGGTGAGCCGTTCGGCATCGGCCGCTATCTCGTCGATCGTGCCGAGCAGAACGCTCGGATGGTCGACGACCCTGCCCGGGAAGGGGCAGTAACGCACCGAATCCGGCAGGATGCCCGCACCGTCTGAGGCGTGGGTTCCGCCGAGCACCCAGTCGACCCCGGCCGCCGCCGCCGCGTGCAGCGACGACAGCTCGTCCTCCTTGCTGGTCGAGACCACTTCCAACATCACCTCGAATCCCGCGTCGTGGGCCAGCGACGTCAGCTCACGTTGCCGCGACGCGTCGGCCCCGACGTCCTTGAACCCGATGTACCGCAGAGGAGTGTCGGCCAGTTGCGGCACGATCTCGGCGGCGTTTTCGACGGTTCGATCGCCGTGGGTGAGCATGAACACGAATTCAGACACGGCAGTGCTCCTATTCCGTTATCCCGGCTTTTGCGGCGTCGGCCACGATCGACCACACCGTCTCGTCCGACCACACACCGAGGAGGTCGGCGAGGTCGACGATCGAGATACGCTCCCGTAGCACATGGGAATTCCGCAGCGCCCAGAACAGCAGGTCGTCGTCGTAGCCGACGCCGAGGTCCTCCGCCCGGGTCGGCAGACCGCTCGCATGGCTTATCTCGTCGAATTGTTCGGGTGAGGGCAGCGCCAGTGACCGCGTGAACGCTTCCCAACCCGAAACCACTGTCTCGACTGCGGATTGGTTTGCCAGCAGCCAGTTTCGCTTCGCTGAGTAGGCCGTCCAGCACTCTTCGGCGGTCTGCGGGTCGAACTCGGCGAATGCGCGTGCCACGGTGTCGCGACTTGTCGTTTCGTCGGGTACCCGGACCTTCGCATCCGCCGACCGGATAGTGGAGTCCACGAGCTGCCAGACTCGCACGGCCAGCCGGGTCGCGACCGTCACCTGCATGCCGTGCGCCGCGGCCGGTCGTCCCTGCCGGCTGCGCGCCATCTCCATCAAGTGCGACACGGCGTGCTCGGTGCCCGACGCCGGCGCCGTCGAACCGACTATTCCCATCGATAGTCCGCTGGCCGCCAGCAGCCGGGCCAGATCGGCGAGCCCCGCCGGTTCGGCGTCGCGCGCGGCGCGCGCAAGTGCAGGCAGCACTGGA
Organism: Jatrophihabitantaceae bacterium; assembly: GCA_036497365.1. Classification (GTDB taxonomy): domain Bacteria; phylum Actinomycetota; class Actinomycetes; order Mycobacteriales; family Jatrophihabitantaceae; genus RYN-133. The sequence continues at coordinate 1,870 of DASXJN010000049.1, forward strand.
TTCGCGGCAAGGACATCGTCGACGACGGCCGCGCTGTACGCCGGTCCATGCCCGAGCCGGGCGGCGAGCTGCCACTCGGCTACCGCGTTCGGGACCGTCGAAAGGTCGCCCACGCCAGCGAGGTTCAACTGCCACGGCGCCGCGCTGAGGATGTCGGTGTCGGCGACGAGGACATCCGGCCACCTCGACTGGACGGTGCGTTTCGCGCCTGCGACGACGAGCACACTGCGGTCGGCGATGAAACCGTTGATGCTGCAGGCGGTTTGGACAGCGACGTGACGGCTCGCGGTGCGCAGCGCGGTGACCTTCGCGATGTCCGAGAGGGTTCCGGACCCGACGGAGACCAGCAGCCGATGCTCCCCTACCTCGGCCACTGCGCGCTCGACGGTTTCCTCGTCGGCGCGAACAGTCCCCGCTCCGAGCTGGACGACCCGGCAGCCGAGCTGGCCGGAGAGCCGATCCACCACGGTGCCCGCCGGTGTGCGGTACGGCCCGCCGTCACTGAGGATCATCGGCTCTTTCGCGACGAATCTTTCGACGCTGGCCTTGATCGCACTGTCCAACACCGAAGCTCCGATGCGGACGTCGACGTCGGGCAGTCCGGCGTGACCGTCGGCGCGCAGGGTCGCCAGCAGCGCCGCGGGATCGGGAATGGTGATCACGTCGGCCGCGCCGGCGAGTGCGACGTCGGCTGAGCCGACAAAACGGGCGACGTCGGCTGAGCCGACAAAACGGTCGAACTCGCCAGCGCGGATTCGACGGCGTCGAACGCGGCGAGATAGCGGCGGTAGGCGTCCGCGTAGGCCTTGGTCGCCTCGGAGTCCGGGTCGATGGCGGCCGGTGCGAGCCGGACGGCAACCGATGCCGCGGCGAAGTCCGCGAAGAACCCGGTCCCCACCCCTGCGACCATGGCGGCGCCGACGGCCGTGGCCTCCTCGGTGAGCACGCGGCGCACCGGTCTGCCGAGCACACTGGCCTTGATCGTGGCCCACAGATTGTCGCGCGCGCCGCCGCCGACGATCCGGACCTCGCCTCTACCGAGGCCCATCGCGTCGAGCCGTTCCACTATGTCGCGCAACGCAAATGCACAGCCTTCGAGCACCGCCCGTGCGATGTGTGCCGGCGTGTGGTTCATCGCGAGGCCGAGCAGGCCGCCACGCATCCGGTCGTTCCACCGCGGTGCCGTCGCGCCCGACAGTGCAGGAAGGAACAGCACGCCTTCGCTTGCCGGTGGGGCCGCCAGGGCCATGGGAAAGATCTCGGCCTGCGGAACACCGAGCATCCCGGCGAGCCAGAGCGTGCTTCCGCCGCTGACGAATCCGGGATTCTCGATCAGCCATGCGCCGGGTACCGCGTGACCGTGCGTCTCGACGAGGCCGAGCGGATCGCGCACGGTGTCGCGGACACCGTCGTCACAGGTTCGGCGGTGCCGGTGACGTCGACGACGACGCCCGCCTCGATGGCACCGGCCCCGACCGACGCGGCATGCTCGTCTCCGGTTCCTACGACCACCGCGCAACCCGCCGGGAGACCGAACTCCGAGGCGATGTCGGGCAGCAGCGTGCCGACTACCTCGGTCGACGGGCGCACCGGCGCGAACATCGACGGGTCCAGATCGGCTGCCGCACAGAGAGATTCGTCGAAATCACCGCGGGTGACGTCGTAGACCATCGTGGACGACGCGTTCGCGGCGTCCTGGGCGTGAGACCCACTCAGGTGGTGCAACAGATACGACCCGACGGGCGCGAGCGTCGCCGTACGCTGCCAGACCGGGGGTTCGTGGTCGCGGATCCACATCATCTTCGGCGCACTGTGCGAGGCATCCGCCACCAGCCCGGTGCGCTCGGCCAGCGTTTCCTCACCGACCGCGGCGACCAGACGGTCACACTG
>DASXJN010000050.1:0-4023 GCA_036497365.1 Jatrophihabitantaceae bacterium
TCGCCACGAACGGCAAGAACGCCGCCGCCGCCGTCCTGTCCGACCTCGGCTCCGCCTGACCGTCCGTCGGCTTCGCCGACATTTGGCCCCTCTGCAGGGTGTTCCGCGGCGTGTCGCCCTGCAGCGCGGCCAAATAGCGCGACCGCAGGGCGGGAGCGCTACGGGCGGGACTTGGAGGGGCGGACTTTGGGAACGGCGGCGAGCAGCGCCTTGGTGTAGTCGTGCTGCGGATTGTCGAGCATCTGCGCGGTCTCGCCGGACTCGACGATGCGGCCCTGGTACAGGACGACCACACGATCGGACATCTGCCGCGCAAGCCCGACGTCGTGCGTGATGAACAGCAGGCTGAGCTGCTGCCGCACGCGCAGGTCGGCGAGCAACTGCAAGACCTGCGCGCGCACCTACACGTCAAGGGCCTACACCGGCTCGTCGCACACGAGCGCGGTCGGATCGAGGACGATAGCGCCGGCGATCACTGCGCGCTGCCGCTGGCCGCCACTGAGCTCATGCGGGTAGCGGTCCCAGAATCGCTCGGCAGGAGTCAGCCCAGCGGCCTCGAGTGCGGCCAGCCCGCGCGCGACACGATCCAGCGAACCGGTGCCGATGCCGTGGATCTCGAGACCCGCGAGCACCTGCGTGCCGATCGTCTTGCGCGGGTTGAGCGACTGGTACGGATCCTGGAACACGACCTGCACCTCGCGGCGGAACCCGCGCATGCCGCGAACCGGCACCTGCCGCATCGGCGAGGAAGTACACGCTGCCGTCTCTCGCCACGCGCGGTCGTCGTGCGGACCACGGGCCGGACGTGAGCCGGACGATCGCGCCGCCGTCGACCGGTACCCGGTGCAGATGGCGCAGGTAGAGGCGATCACCCTCGCCGTCCTCACGCCAGTCGCGATGACGCAGGACGATGGCCGACGGCTGCTCGGAATCGCCTACCACGTAAGGCGATTCGTCGTCCTCCGCGAGCACGACGAGCGCACGGCCGTCGGGGTACCACGCGAGGTCGTGCACGCCGCGCTTGACCGCGGTGAGGACGCGGACCTCGTCACCGTCGAGCACACATGCCTGCGCGATGCCGTCCGCCCCTGCGCGCAGGAATGCCAGCGATCCGTCCGGCGCGAACCGCGGTGTGGTGTCGTCGCCGACGCTCTCGACCAAGCGGTGTGGTTCACCGCCCTGGTAGGCAACCGTCCACAGTTCGGTGCGATCGGCGCCGCGCAACGTGTAGACGACGTGGTCGCCGCAGATCGCGAGTTGCCCCGGAGTGAGCGCACCGCGCAGGTCTTCGGGCGCGAGCACGGGCCGTGTCACGCCGACAAGCTACTGCCCTAACAGCCCTCCGCGGCTTCACTTTGCCCCGCCACTGCGTGTCCCCGTGGCGCAATTGCACTCATTGACGGGGCAAAGCGCTCACCTCGGACGCGGTCGGTGGCGAAGATCGGCAGGAAGATCTGCGCGAGCGGTCCAATGGCGACCGCGTAGGCAACGGTGCCCACGCCAACCGTGCCGCCGAGCACCCAGCCGGCGATCAGCACGGTCACCTCGAGACAAGTACGGACGAGGCGAATGGACCGACCGGTGCGACGAGCCAGTCCCGTCATCAATCCGTCGCGTGGCCCGGGACCGTAGTTGGCGCCGATGTACATGCCGGTGGCGATCCCGCCGAGCAGGATGCCGACGGCGAGGATTGTGACGCGCAGTGCGATGCCGTTGATCGTCGGCAGCATTTGCAACGAGGTGTTCAGCGAGACGCCGATGAGCACGACATTGCTCAGGGTGCCTAGGCCGGGGCGCTGGCGCAGCGGGATCCAGGCCAGCAGCACGATGGCGCCGACGATGATGAGCACGGTGCCGATGGCCAGACCCACGTGCCGCGAGACGCCTTGGTGGAACACGTCCCACGGATCCAGACCGAGCCCGGCGCGGACCTGCAGTGCGGCACCCAGTCCGTACAGCCACAGGCCAATGTAGAGCTGCACGAGGCGCCACGGATGGCTGTTCCAGGCCATATTGCTATTCAATCGCGTCCCGGCCACCGAATTACCCGGCCAATATCGTCGTAATGGCTGGCTTGACGGGCCAATGCCGTGGGACGATGGGAGCATGGCTTCAGGATCGCGAATCGGCGGCCGGGCCCTGGCCGCACTCCTGCCCGATCTGCGCGCCCAGCGCGGACCCGTCTATGCCGCGTTGTGCGACGCGATCACCGCGTTGGTGCTCGACGGACGTATCGCGACCGAGACACGCCTGCCGTCCGAGCGCGAGTTGGCGGCCGCGCTGCACATCAGCCGGGCCACGGTGACCGCGGCCTACGACGCGTTGCGCTCGTCCGGCTTCCTGACCAGCCGCACCGGGTCGGGCAGCTATGTCACGGTGCCGCCCGGATCGCGACCCGGACCGTCGTTGGCCCGCTGGCGACCGGGCACTGATCCCAGCGACTTGATCGACCTGTCGTGCGCCGCGCTCGCGGCGCCACCGGGCGTGCTCCAGCAGGCGCTGCCCGCGGCAGCGGCAGCCCTGCCCCGCTACGCCGAGAGTGAGGGCTACGAGCCGGCCGGTCTGCCCGTGCTGCGTGCGGCCATCGCGAACCGGTTCACCGAGCGCGGCCTGCCGACCAGTGCCGAGCAGATCCTGGTCAGCAACGGCGCGATGCACGCGTACGACCTGCTGTTGCAGTTACTCATCGGGCCGGGCGATCGTGTGCTCACCGAACTTCCGACCTACCCCGGCGCGATCGACGCGGCCCGCCGCATCGGTGCGCGCATCGTCGCGGTGCCGATGGCGGCGGAGGGCGGCTGGGACGTCGGCGCGATGCGGACGACGTTGCGGCAGACATCACCGCGCCTCGCCTATCTCGTCCCCGACTTCCACAACCCGACCGGCGCGCTGATCGGCGACGACGCGCGCCGCGACGTGTTGCGCACCGCACGTCAGACCGGCACCACCGTGATCGTCGACGAGTCGTTCGTCGAGCTCGGCTTCGACGGCCAGCGGCGCGCGAGCAGCGCAGCACTCGACTCGCATGTGATCGTCGTCGGTTCGCTGTCGAAGCCGGTCTGGGGCGGACTCCGCATCGGTTGGGTGCGCGCCTCGAGCGATCTCGTCCAGCGGCTGGCCGCGCTACGTGCCTCGATCGACATGGGCGGCGCGGTACTCGACCAATTGGTGGCGGCCGAGATCGTGCCGCAGCTCGAAACACTCATGCCGGAGCGGGTGGCGTTGCTGCGCACCCGGCGTGACGCGGTACTCGCCGTGCTTGCGCGCGAATTGCCCGAGTGGCGGGTCACGCCCCCGCAGGGCGGCATCTCGCTCTGGGCCGAGCTCGATGCGCCGCTGTCGACGGCGTTGACGATGCTCGCGGCTCCCGCCGGCGTGGTCGTGGTGCCCGGCTCGCGGTTCGGCGTGGACGGCACGCTGGAGCGCTTCCTGCGGATCCCGTTCGCATTGCCCGAGGACCGGCTCGAGCTCGCGGTGCAACGGATCGCCGGGATCTGGCGTCAACTCGACCGCTCCGGCGTTTCACCCCGTCAACTCGTCGTGGCCTAGTTCGCTTCCGTCGACGTCGCGGTCTCGTGGCCGGAGTAGTCCTCGGCGAGTGACCTCGGCGGGTTGTCATAGCCGATCCTCGTGCCGATCCCGATCGCCATGCACTCATACGGGGCGTTGCAGGTGAGCGTCTGGGGGAAAAGGTAGTTGTTGTCGTCGTCGCGGATCGTCGTCGGCGCACCCCAACTCGTCCCGTCATAGACGTAGCTATCGGCATACGCCAGGGCGACGCAGAACGTGTCGGTCGTACACGAAATTTGGGACAGTCCTTGCAGGCCACCCGCGGACGTCCATTCGGTGCCGTCGTAGCGGAAGGTCGCACCGAAGCGGCTGACAGCCATGCACATCGTCGCTGTGGCGCAGGACAGTCCGGTGACGGTGACAGGGTGCGTCGACAACGTGCCGGGTGTCGACCAGTGCGCTCCGTCGAATGTCGCGAACCGGCCGTCGGAAGCCGCAGCGACACACTCGTTC
>DASXJN010000051.1:0-23164 GCA_036497365.1 Jatrophihabitantaceae bacterium
CGACGGTGAGCGGGTAGCTAGCGGCCGATCGTGGCGAGCTGGTAGAGGTCGTCGCCCTGCAGTGCTTTGAGCACGGCCGCGCCGGAATCGGCGACCGTGCGCACCGGCGTGACGTACCACTGGCCGCCGACCTGCGCGGTGTCGATCCCTGCCGAGCTGAGCAGTCCGCTGACCAGGTCGGTGATCGCCTGCTGCTGCGCCGCGGTGAAGTTCGGTCCGTGGCACGAACCCGGGGTCATGCCGGACATAGGTGAGTACGACCCAGGCCCGCTCGGCTTCCTGCCCTCGCCGCTGATGCGCACGGGCGAGTGATTAGCCGAGCCGGCACCGGACATGAACACCTGGCCGCTGCACTGCATGGCACCGACGAAACCGCCGATCGCATTGGCTGCGTCGCTGGCGCAGTACTTCTTGTGCAGTACCGAAGCATCGATGCTCACGCAACTTCCGTCGATCGAGGCATGGAACTCGCGGCCGCCGACTGTGACGGTCAGTTGCTTGAGCGAGACGCGCATACCGTTGGTGATCGGCGTCGTGGTGTAGTCGATGTTCTTGAGCTGGAACGGCAGCTGATGCACGGTCGGTGCCTGTTGCGCGACCAGGCCGCCGTAGTCGTGCAGGGCGCCGAGCTCGGCCGGCGAGACGACCTCGAACGCCGAGCGCAGGTCGCCGGACATCGCCGACCGGATCAGCTTGTCGACGGCGGCGCTCGGTGAGTCCGCGCCGACTGAGGGGATCGCGTCGCCGGCGGTCGGAATCTTCTGGTGCGCGAGGGAGTCGGCCGCGGTGTAGAACAAGCTCGCGTACCAGCCGCCGTCCACCTTCTCGGCGGCCAGCCGCACCGGATGAGTGATCGCGACGTTGTCGCTCTGGGCGCGGTCGCGCGCCTTGGTGAGCTGCAGGAAGCGCTGGGTGAACGGGAGTTGGGCGGCGTTGCCACCGACATCGACCAGGCCGCCGGTGATCTGGACGATCTGCACGTGGTCGTTGACCGTGATCGTCTTGCCGTACGTGAGGTTGTGCGCGGCGAAGTGCCAGCCGCTGACCGAACTCGGGTCGGCGCTGCTGGAGAGCACGCCGAGCCGCTTGAGCGACGAGACGTCCTGGTTTACCGCGCCGGACAGTGCGTCGCGTTCGCCCGGCGCCAGATCGTCCAGCAGGCCGACGAGGTCGCGGTTCTGCAGGTCATTGACGACATTCTGGATCGCGGCGTCGGGCGACGACGCGCCGCCGTGGTCGCCCGCGGCGAAGGCGACGTAACTGATCGCGCCACCGGCACCGAGGACGACGACCGCCGCGATCGAGGCCCACAACCGGCCGTGCGTGCGCTTGGGCGGCTGGGCGAGGACCTCGAAGCCGGGGTCGGTCTCTTCGCTCATTGGCCTACCCTCGCTTCGCTCGGTCCGGCCACCAAAGGCCTTCTGCGCCCATGATTCGCTCCGCATGCGTCGCTCATTGAGGACTCCTCGGTACGGCAACGGCTACCAGCGCGCGCAGCAGTACCGCGAGCGCCACGAGTGTAGCTCCGATCAAGGTCACGACGGGGCCGATGATCGCGACCTCGGCGTAGCTGTTCGCGGTCGCTGCCAGGGCGCCGATCGCGGCCGCGCCGGCGCCCAGTGCGGAGAGTCCGGCAACCAACGAACCGAGGGTGCGCAGGCCGAACACGAACAGCGCGACGGCAGCCGCGCAGGCAACCGCGACCAGTGGCCACAGCATGAACAGGCCGTCGAGGAAGCCGGTGGTGCCGATCAATCGCCGGATCGCGCCGCCGGTTTCGTAGCTGTTCCGGCTGGTTCGTCCGGACTGCAGCCAGGGCAGGAACGTGCCGAGAAGCAACACGACCAGGCCGACCGCCCCGGCGGCGGCCGATCGCAACTCGTCCGTCTGGACATCCCGGCCGAACATGACGCGAGGGTAGGCGCGCGGACCTGAGAGTGTTCTGGCTCAGTCCTCGGCCGAGCCGTGCTCGGTCTCCCATTGAGTGAGCTGTTCGTTGAGGGCGCGCATGAGCTCCCACGCCTGGCTGGTCGGGATGCGCACCCGGCTCACCACCCGGGCGTTCACCTCGGTGACGGCCTGGCCGGTGGCCGGGTCGTCCCCGGGCTGGGGCGGTTGGGTCACCACCGCGAAATCGATCACGAACCCGTCCGCGCCGTGCCAGACACCGGCGAAGTTGGCGTAGGTGCCCGCCTCCTGCTCCGGCGGCAGGTTGATGTTGATGCGCGTGGGACTCGGCTCGGCCATCCCCCGACGGTATCGGCTGCCGACAACCCCCCACCCCCCATCTTGATTTGGTACCGGCTGACCATTTCGATCATGAAAATTTGGTCAGTCGATACCAAATCAAGCTGGGGTGGGGGTGGGGTCAGGCGACGTGCCAGGTGTCGGTGCCGCGCAGCAGCGTCTGCAGGGCGGCGTCGTCGCCGGCGGCGTTGGCCTGCGCGGTCTCGAGCTGGGCCGCCATCTGCTTGTCGTAGGTGGGGTGCTCGACCGAACGGAACACGCCCATCGGCGCGTAGCGCGGATCGACGGTCTGCAGCCGCGACAGCGCGAACGCGTAGGCCGGGTTCTCGTCGTGCGCGTCGTGGACGACCACCCGCGCGTCGTCCTCGGCGACGCCGTCTTCGATGGCGAGCGTGCCGTCCGCGAGCCGGACGACCGCCCGCGACCCGTCCGCACCGAAGCGCATCGGCGCGCCGTGCTCCATCCGGATCGTCCAGTCGTCGCGGGTGTCGTTGTCCTTGAGGACGTCGAACGCGCCGTCGTTGAAGATGTTGCAGTTCTGGTAGATCTCGATCAGCGCCGTGCCCTGGTGATCGGCCGCCGCGCGCAGCACCGACTGGAGGTGCTTGCGGTCGGAGTCGAGGGTGCGACCCACGAACGTAGCCTCGGCGCCGAGCGCCACCGAGATCGGGTTGAACGGGTTGTCGAGCGAGCCCATCGGCGTCGACTTGGTGATCTTGCCGACCTCGGACGTGGGGGAGTACTGGCCCTTGGTCAGCCCGTAGATCCGGTTGTTGAACAGCAGGATCTTCAGGTTCACGTTGCGGCGCAGCGCATGGATCAGATGGTTGCCGCCGATCGACAACGCGTCACCGTCACCGGTCACCACCCACACCGACAGGTCCGGTCGCGAGGTCGACAGGCCGGTCGCGATCGCCGGTGCCCGGCCGTGGATCGAGTGCATGCCATAGGTGTTCATGTAGTACGGGAACCGGGACGAGCAGCCGATGCCCGACACGAAGACGATGTTCTCGCGAGGCACGCCGAGTTCGGGCATGAAGCCCTGAACCGCGGCCAGGATCGCGTAGTCACCGCAGCCGGGACACCAGCGGACTTCCTGATCGGTCTTGAAATCCTTGGCCTTGAGACCCAGATCCGAGGTCACTGGTGAATCACTCCTTGCAGCATTTCGGCGAGCTCTTCTGCTTTGAACGGCAGCCCGCGCACCTGCGTCACGCTGATCGCGTCAACGAGGTACTTCGCGCGGATGAGGGTGGCCAGTTGGCCGAGGTTCATCTCCGGGATCACGACGCGGTCGTAGCGGGCAAGCACGTCGCCGAGATCGGACGGGAACGGGTTCAGGTGCCGCAGGTGCGCCTGTGCGATCGACGCGCCGGCCGCGCGCACCCGGCGGCACGCCGCACCGATCGGACCGTAGGTCGAACCCCAGCCGAGCACCAGCACGCGAGCGTCGCCGTCCGGGTCGTCGACGTGCAGGGGCGGCAGCGACCGGGCGATGCCGTCCACCTTGGCCTGGCGGGTGCGGACCATGAAGTCGTGATTGTCCGGGTCGTAGCTGATGTTGCCGGTCTTGTCGGCCTTCTCGATGCCGCCGACCCGGTGCTCGAGCCCGGCCGTGCCGGGCACCGCCCACGGACGGGCCAGCGTCTCGCTGTCGCGCAGGTACGGCAGGAACTCGCCGTTGTCGCCGTTCGGTTCGGTCGCGAACTCGACGGACAGGTCGGGCAGTTGGGACACCGCCGGCACCTGCCAGGGCTCCGAGCCGTTGGCCAGGTACCCGTCCGAGAGCAGGAAGACCGGCGTGCGGTAGGTCAGCGCGATCCGCGCGGCCTCGACCGCCGCGGCGAAGCAGTCGCCCGGCGACTGGGCGGCCACGATCGGTACCGGGGCCTCGCCGTTGCGCCCGAACATCGCCTGCAGCAGGTCGGACTGCTCGGTCTTGGTCGGCAGCCCGGTGGACGGACCGCCCCGCTGGATGTCGCAGACCACCAGCGGCAGTTCCAGCGACACGGCCAGCCCGATCGTCTCGCCCTTGAGCGCGATGCCCGGCCCGGACGACGTGGTGACCGCGAGCGCGCCGCCGAAGGCTGCACCGAGTGCCGCGCCGATGCCGGCGATCTCGTCCTCGGCCTGGAAGGTCCGCACGCCGAACCGCTTGTGCTTGGACAGCTCGTGCAGGATGTCCGACGCCGGCGTGATCGGGTACGCGCCGAGGAACAGCGGCAGGCCCGACCGGAGCGAGGCGGCGATCAGGCCGTACGCGAGCGCCAGGTTGCCGGTGATGTTGCGGTACTCACCGACCGGGAGCGCGGCCGGCTTGATCTCGTAAGAGACCGCGAACGCCTCGGTCGTCTCGCCGAAGTGGTAGCCGGCCTTGAACGCCGTGGTGTTGGCGGCGGCGATGTCGGGCTTGTTCGCGAACTTCGTCGAAATGAACTCGAGCGTCGCATTGGTCGGCCGTGAGTACATCCACGACAGCAGGCCGAGGGCGAACATGTTCTTGGATCGCCCGGCGTCCTTGCGCGACAGGTCGAGATCCTTGAGCGCCTCGAGGGTCAGCTCGGTCAGGTCGAGGGCGGAGACGTTGAACTCCTCGAGCGTGCCGTCCTCGAGCGGGTTGCTCGTCCAGCCGATCCGGGCCAGCGCCCGGTCGGTGAAGTCGTGCGTGTCGATGATCAGCGCGGCGCCCTTGGGCATGTCGATGAGGTTCGCCTTGAGCGCTGCCGGGTTCATCGCGACCAGGACGTCCGGACGGTCGCCGGGCGTGAGGATGTCGTGGTCGGCGAAATGCACCTGGAAGGACGAGACGCCGGCCAGCGTGCCGGCCGGCGCTCGGATCTCGGCAGGGAAGTTCGGGAAGGTCGCGAGGTCGTTGCCGAACATCGCGGTCTCTTGGGTGAATCGATCGCCCGTGAGCTGCATGCCGTCGCCGGAGTCCCCCGCGATCCGAATGACCACGCGGTCCAACTGCTCGACGTTCTTTGCCATGCCTTGGGTCGCCTCCCGGCACCGTTTGCTCGGCCCGCGCGGGGCCGGGTCGGCCCGGAACGGGCAATGTTCGCGATTGGTGCCGAAGTCGCAGTCTCTGCCGGAGCGAACCCGTTGGTTCAACTGCGCATCAGGCCCCGCACGCAACCAAGCCATCGTACTGACGTCGGTCGGCCAACTGCGCCCGGAGTGACCGATGCCGCGCCGATTTCCCGGCTCGTCGGCGTGCTCGCCGGTGATCTCCGTGCTGATCTCCGGGCTGATCGCGCGGCGATCCACTCCACAGCTCCGAACGGGACGAATCGCCCGTTGTACGCATAGCGCAACTGGCCAGTAGCTGTTGTGCAGAACGTGCCAGTACACAGGCGCTGTCGGCACCGGATTTGGTAGCTACTTTCGAGTTACAAGATGCGAGGACAGTCGTTGAATCGGGTAAGAAGTTCTTGACAATAACTTGAGGAACTTGAATTTCTCTTGAGCAAACCAACTCAGCCAGGGAACGAGCTCAAGCCCTCCGTAACACCTAGGAGCCCGTGATGAAAGACCTGGTTCTGCCGTCGTTCGAGATGGACTGCCGCGACTGGATCGTGGTGACCCCGGACGAGGCGGGGCTGCCGGACGAGATCGCCGGCACGCCCCTGCTCGCGATGCTGAGCACCGTGGTGATCGGCGACGACCGCTTCACCCCGGCCAGCGGGGTGCTCACCGTCGCCCTCGTGGACGACGACTCGCCGGAGGCGCGCCCGGTGCCCGGCGGAGACGTCGCCGCCGAACTCGTCGACCCGGACGCGGACGGTTTCGGCGTGCGCTACGTCCTGCCCACCCCGAACGGACGGCTGGCCCTGCTCGCCGAGTTCGCCATGCCCGAGGGGCGCGATCCGGAGATCGTCGAGCGGGTCGAGGACCTGATGCGCTCGTTCCGCTGGGCGGCCTGAGTCTGCGGAAACGCTGAGATCTTGTCTATCGGTTAACTAGACAATATCGCGGTCACTCGGCCAGACTGGCCGGGTGATCAACCGTGTGCCCCGCCGGCAGCTGATCGAATTCACCCGCTTCTTCGCGGCCGAGGTGTCGGCCGGCCGCTACCCCTACATCGGTTTCGACGAGGACGAGCGCTGGCACCAGCGGGTCTACCGCGACCCGCGCATCGACATCTGGCTGATCAGTTGGTTGCCGTCCCAGGGCACCGAACTGCATGACCACGGCGGATCCTCGGGTGCCTTCACCGTGCTACGCGGCAAACTCACCGAGGCGGTGCCCTCGCAGGTCGGCATCCGCGACACCGAACGCCCCGCGGGCGTGAGCGTCGGCTTCGGCGCGCATTACATTCATGACGTGCGCAATCTCGCCGCTGGACCCGCGGTCAGCGTGCATGCCTACTCGCCGCCGCTGACCACGATGAACTACTACGACGTGCAGGACACCAGCATCGTCCGGATGCGGACGGTCGCCACGGACGATCCCGAGCCGGCCGCACTCCCGAGTGCCTCATGACGACGTTGGTGAACCGGTTCGACACCGTCGAGGACCTTCTCGACGACGCCCGGTCGAGGCTGCTTCGGGTCACCCCGCTCGCCGCGGCCGCGCTGGTCGACCACGGCGCGCTCATCGTCGACATCCGGCCCGCCTGGCAGCGCGCCGAGACCGGCGAGGTGCCCGGCTCGCTGATCGTCGAACGCAATCATCTCGAGTGGCGGTTGCACCCTGGTTCGTCCTCGCGGGTGGCCCAGGCGCGTCCCGCTCAGCAATGGATCGTGTTGTGTGCCGAGGGCTACACCTCCTCGCTCGCCGCTGATGCCCTCAACTCGCTGGGCGTGCCCGCGACCGATGTCGTCGGCGGGGTCGAGGCGTGGCGGGCCGCAGGGCTCCCGCTTGTGCCAGGCCCCACGCCGGTCGAACAGGTCGTCAGCTGACCTCGTTCAGTGCGCCGCGCGCGAGGTCGTAGACGTACCCGCGCACCGAGTCGCGGCTGGTCAGCCACGGGCAGCCGCGCACCGAATCGAGCGAGCGGCGCACGTCCTCGTACGGGTCGGCGAAGCCGGGCACGTCCCAGTCCGGGGTCGCGCCGGACTCGTCGGCGAGCTCGGCCCGGAAGGCGGCGTCGTCGAAGCCGGCCATGCCGCAGTCGGTGTGGTGCACCAGCGCGATCTCGCGGGTGCCCAGGGCTCGCTGGCTGAGGGCGAGGGAGCGAAGGACGTCCGGCGTGATCACGCCGCCGGCATTGCGCAGGACGTGCGCCTGCCCGACCTCGAGGCCGAGCACGGGCAGCGGGTCGAGTCGGGCGTCCATGCAGGCGACGACAGCGAGTTGGCGGGACGGACGTGCGGATTGCTCAGCCACGTATGGCAGTCTCGCACCGCTCGGGTGGGGGAACGTGCGCACCCCATAACGCGTTGAATCAGACGTGAGAGGTGTCGCCAACGGCTTCAAGACCGCTGTGCTGTTCGGGTTGCTCAGCGCGCTCTTCGTCGTGCTCGGCGGCGTGCTGTACGGCACGCGCGGACTGGTGATCGGGCTCGTCCTTGCAGTCGCGATCAACGCGTTCTCGTACTACAACTCCGACAGGATCGCGCTGCGCTCGATGCGGGCCCGGCCGGTCGGCGAGGCCGAGCAGCCGGCGATGTACCGCATCGTCCGCGAACTGGCGACGAGCGCGCGGCAGCCGATGCCGCGCCTGTACGTGTCACCGACCGAAGCGCCGAACGCGTTCGCGACCGGCCGCTCGCCGCGGCACGCCGCAGTGTGCGCGACCACGGGCATCCTCGAGATGCTGAACGAACGCGAGCTGCGGGCGGTGCTGGGTCACGAGCTCAGCCACGTCTACAACCGCGACATCCTGATCGCGTCCGTCGCGGGGACGGTCGCGGCCGGCATCACCTTCCTGGCCAACTTCGCACTGTTCTTCGGCGGCGGCGGTGACCGCAACCGCAACCCGTTCGCCGAGCTGCTGATGGTCTTCCTCGGCCCGCTCGCCGCGGGCATGATCCAGCTCGCGATCAGCCGGTCGCGGGAGTACCAGGCCGACGCGTCCGGCGCCGAACTGTCGAACGACCCGCTGGCGCTCGCCGCGGCGCTGCGCAAGCTCGAACGCGGGACGGCGGCCCGTCCGCTGCTCAAGACGCCGCGGCTGGAGCCGGTGAGCTCGATGATGATCGCGAACCCGTTCCAGGGCCGGTCGTTGTTCTCAACGCACCCGCCGATGGAACAGCGCATCGCCCGGCTCGAGCGAATGGCCGCCTCGGACCCGCGCTACAAGCACGCGTAACCGTTCGGCGACCATAACCTTTTCTTGATCAACAGAGCCGAAACGTCCCATGAGGGCGTTTCGGCCCTGTTGATCAAGAACGTTCAGCGGTAGTTGGCGAACTGCAGCGCCACGTCGAGGTCGGACTCGCGCAGCAACGACTGCACCGCCTGCAGGTCGTCCTTCTTCTTGGCGGACACCCGCAGCTGATCGCCCTGGATCTGCGCCTGCACACCACGCGGACCCTCGTCGCGGATCAGCTTGGCGATCTTCTTCGCGTCGTCCTGACCGATGCCCTGCTTGAGCGTCGAGGCGATCACGTATTGCTTGCCGGACGACTTGGGCTCACCCGCGTCGAGCGCCTTCAGCGAGATCGAGCGTTTGATCAGCTTGTCCTTGAACACGTCGAGGGCGGCCTTGGCGCGCTCCTCGGTATCGGCGCGGACGGTCACACCGAGCTCGCCCGACCACTCGATCGAGGCGTTGGTGCCGCGGAAGTCGAAGCGCTGCGAAACCTCTTTGGCGGCCTGGTTGAGCGCGTTGTCGACCTCCTGCCGGTCGATCTTGCTGACTACGTCGAAGGACGAATCGGCCATCGGGTGCCTCCCGGAGTCGATGAAGATACGTGACGGATACCCACTTCGACCGTATCGCGCTGCCCCGGTAGAGTTCCTAGGCGTTGCCCGGCGCCAGCCGGCGCACGGCGGGTTGCCCGAGTGGTCAAAGGGAGCGGTCTGTAAAACCGCCGGCTCAGCCTACGTTGGTTCGAACCCAACACCCGCCACCACCCGCGCGACGTCTTCCGGTCCAGGCCGGCAAGGGCTACAGCTTCGGTCGCTACCTCGACCGCCACGATCGCTGCGGCTCAGCTAGCCGGCCGAGTGCAGCGTCCAGTGCCAGGTCACCGTCCCGTCGCTGGTCGTGTCGGAGTAGCTCTCCTTCATCGTCAGGCCGTCGGAGCTGACCGTCTGTGAGGTCGGGCCGGTGTTCATCGCTGCGAAGCTTTGCGCGACCGGGTGCTCGCCCGGGTCGTGCGGGCACTTGTAGGTCCAGGTGTAGAACAGCGGGCCGCCCAGGTCGCCGCCGTAACCGCGCGTCGGAATGAACCCGGGAACGTTGTGCAGGTTCCAGTCCATCGAGAGGTAGCCGGCGTCGGTGGTGACGTCCCACGACCCGTTGCCCGAGCCCGTGCAGCCGTCCGGTGTCTTGGTCTTTCCCTGCCATGTCGTGCTGCCGCTGACGGGCACGTAGAACACCGGATCGGCCGGCGTGCTCGGCTGACGCTTGAACGTGACCGTCGCTGTGGTCGTGACCTTGTTCCCGTTGGTGAAGTCGCCCTCGCCGGACACCGTCCCGTGCCATTTGGCGCATCCGATGTTGGTCGCGACCAGGTAGCTCGGCGCAGTGTTGGAGAAGTCGTCACTCTCGTTGCTGTTCGCGTAGATGATCGTGAGCGTCTTGACGTCTTGGTTCGGCAGCGACAGGCAGTAGTTCTGCGCGGCGGTGCCGCTCCAGTTCTTGACCTCTTCGCTGGTTCCGTCGCCGAGTCCGACGATCGCCTGGACGGTGGCGTGCTTGTCCGGACTGCTGCCCAGTTGGTAGTAGGGCGAGCCGATCTGCAGTGCGACGGTACGCACACCGGGTGCGACCTTGAAGCTGAAGTACTGAGCGCTCATGTGCGGCAGTTCTCCGCTCGCCAGCGGCAGGTCGTCGCCCTTGTTGAGTCGCTCAGGATCGCCGAACTCCTTCGATACGCCGTCCTCGAGACCGTCCCATTGGTCGAAGTAGTCGACCGGGCCTGCGTTCCACGCGTCGAGCGCGAATCGCGGCCACTGCTTCACCAAACCGCCGGGGACGACGTCGTTGATCGCGTCAAGGACGCTCTCGCTCTGCGCCTTGTGCCAGATCTGCCGGATGAGGTCCGAGCCGTAGGAGCGGGCGATGAAGAAGGGGAACACGTACGAGCCGTATTCGCGGTTCTTCGAGCAGTCGCATTCGTCGTTGATCGGCGAGGTCATATCCGACAGGTAGTGGTGCGCGAAGCCCTGCTCCCGGTTGTCGCCCGGATACACGAAATCCTCGGCCCATTGCGCCGTCGACTCGCGCCACCACCAAGTGTCCGAACACCCGACGTCGAGTGAGAACTGCAATGCGTGCATGAACTCGTGCGCAAGCACGTCGCGCGCAGTCTGGTCGTCGAGGGTGTTGAGCACGAGGATCGTGGCCTTCTTCTGGCCGCAGCCCGGCAAGTCCCACAACGTGTTGCCGGTCGACTGTCCGTCGCCGACATCGGCGACCAGGCAGATGTCCTGCGTGTTGGCCACCGGTTGGGTCTCCATGAGGGACGTCTCTTTGTGCCAGATCGTCTCGTCCATCTGCTGCCGGAGATAGGTCGCGAGATGTGCGACGTCGCTGTTCTTGTCCGGATACCAGATGCGGAACGGGTGGTCTTGACCGGCCTTGAACAGCCAGGACTTCTTCGCACATGACGGCGGGTTGATCGACGTGGACGCACTTCGGCCGGCGGCACTCGCCGGGCCGGCCCCGGTCAGGCACTGCACGATCAGCGCAATGCACGCAACGACGGACAGAACGTTTCGGCGCATCGCGGACCTCCCCCCATGGTCAGCAGCGACGCAGGCGCGAGCGTAGTTCTGACCGACGCCGGCGACAACCGTCGCAAGTTATGCGTTGGCGGTGAAACGACACGGACGCGAGTGCGGACGTGAACGTTCACACCCGGGCGTTAGTGCGTCCGGCACGGCGAGCAAAATGGAGGTATGGACTTTCGCTACCTCGGCAACTCCGGCCTCCAGATCTCCGAAATCACTTACGGCAACTGGCTGACCCACGGTTCGCAGGTCGAGAACGACGTGGCCACCCAGTGCGTTCGCGCTGCGCTGGACGAAGGCATCAGCAGCTTCGATACCGCCGATGCCTACGCCAACGGCAAGGCCGAGGAGGTTCTCGGCAATGCGCTCAAGGGCGAGCGCCGCGAATCGCTCGAGATCTTCACCAAGGTGTACTGGCCGACCGGGCCGGGCGGCAAGAACGACACCGGACTGTCGCGCAAGCACATCCAGGAGAGCATCGACGCATCACTGCGCCGGCTGCAGACCGACTACGTCGACGTCTACCAGGCGCACCGCTACGACATGTTCACCCCGCTGGAAGAGACGATGCAGGCGTTCGCCGATGTGGTGCGGGCAGGCAAGGCGCTCTACATCGGCGTCAGCGAGTGGACGGCGGACCAGATCCGTGCCGGTCACGAACTGGCCAAGGATCTCGGCATCTCGCTGATCTCGAACCAGCCGCAGTACAACATGCTCTGGCGCATCATCGAGCCGGAAGTCGTCCCGACCTGCGCCGATCTCGGCATGAGCCAGATCGTCTTCTCGCCGATCGCGCAGGGTGTGCTGACGGGTAAGTACCGGCCCGGCGAGCAGCCGCCCGAGGGCAGCCGGGCCACTGACGACAAGGGTGGCGCGAACATGATTTCGCGCTGGATGAAGGACGACGTGCTCGGCCGGATCCAGGAGCTGAAGCCGATCGCCGAGGAGCTGGACCTGTCGATGGCTGCGCTGGCCGTCGCCTGGGTGCTGCAGAACGACAATGTCGCCGCGGCGATCATCGGCGCGTCTCGGCCGGAGCAGGTGGTGGAGAACGTCAAGGCTGTCGGTGTCCGGCTGGACGCAGATGTGCTAGAACGCATCGACAAGATCCTCGGCGACGCGGTGAATGCCGACCCAGCGGTGGTCGCCCGGTCGACGATGACTAACCGGCCGGGGTGACCAGCGCGCTCTGCATTGTGCTTCGCATTGTGAGGTAGCCGTCTTCGTCGGCGGTGACCCGTAGGCCGACCTGCTCGCACAACCGACGCGCGGCGAGGTTCCCGGACCAGATCGTCAACCGCACCTGCCGGCCGGCGGCGGCCGCCTCGTCGACGATTTCGCGCAGGATCGTGGTGGCGATGCCGTGGCGGCGATGTCCGAGCGCGACGGTGATGTCCACGATGTGACACTGGCCCTGAGACCGGTCGATCAGAAGTCGGCCGACCTCGGTTCCGTCGACCAGCAGGATGTCGTGCTGTGCCGCCGGGAACTGCGTCGAGTGCTGTCGACGTTGCGCGCGGAACTGCATGTCGACGAGGACGAACCGGGTGTCCGGCGGCAGGACGGCGAGTTCGACATGGGCATCGGCGAACAGATTGCGCAGCAGCGCAATGTCACCGGCCGTCACGCGGCGCCGGTCAACCGCAGTGAGGCGGCGGACCGCACTGTCGTTCATCGCGGGGTGTTCCCTCCCTAGTCGACCTCGAGCATAGGGAAGGATGAGCACTGCGGCACCCCTGAAACGATCAATAATTGATCAATTGTCAGGGTTTGTTCAGGAAACCGGACGACCACTTCGGCTATCGGCCTCCCCCACGGCGGCCCGCGGCGGTCAGTCCTTGCGTCGCCTGATCATGTTGCCGAGGAACACCAGGGGGTCGTACTTGCGGTCGACCACGCGCTCCTTCAGCGGGATCAACGCGTTGTCAGTGATCTTGATGTGCTCGGGGCAGACCTCGGTGCAGCACTTGGTGATGTTGCACATGCCCAAGCCGTAGTCGTCCTGCGCGGCGTTCTTGCGATCGAGAGTGTCGAGCGGGTGCATGTCGAGTTCGGCGGCGCGCATGAGGAAACGGGGGCCGGCGTAGGCCTCCTTGTTCTCCTCGTGGTCACGGATGACGTGGCAGACGTCCTGGCACAGGAAGCACTCGATGCACTTACGGAATTCCTGCGAACGCGAGACGTCCGACTGGGCCATCCGGTACTCGCCCGGCTCGAACGACGGCGGCGAGAACGCCGGGATCTGCTGCGCCTTCTTGTAGTTGTAGGAAACATCCGTGACGAGGTCCTTCATCACCGGGAAGGCACGCAGCGGGGTGACCGTGATCGTCTCGTCCTCACGGAAGATCGACATACGGGTCATGCACATCAACCGGGGACGGCCGTTGATCTCGGCGCTGCACGACCCGCACTTGCCGGCCTTGCAGTTCCACCGCACGGCCAGATCGCCGGCCTGCGTCGACTGGAGCCGATGGATGATGTCGAGAACGACCTCGCCCTCGTTGACCGGCACGGTGAAGTCCTGCAGCGCGCCACCGTCGGCATTGCCGCGCCACACCCGGAAGTGCGCGTTGTAACTCATCGCTGAATCCTCGCTCCGCAAGCGTCGCTCATGCGGGAGCCTCCGCCTTCTCCGGCGCGGTCTCATCCACGATGTCGACGATCTCGTCGTCGGTGTAGTACTTCTTCAACTCGTCCTTCTTGAACAGTGCGAGCAGGTCGGGGCGCATCGCCGACATCGGCTGCTTCACCACGTCGATGCCGTCGCGGGCCGGGTTGAGCGAGCAGATCAGGTTCACCTGCCGCCACTCGGACGACATCTTCGGATAGTCGTCGCGGGTGTGACCGCCGCGCGACTCCTCGCGTATCAACGCGGCACGCGCGACGCACTCGGCGATCGCCAGCATGTTGCGAAGGTCCAGTGCGAGGTGCCAGCCGGGGTTGAACTCGCGGCCGCCCTGCACGGCGATGTGCTGCGCGCGCTCCTTCAGCTTCTCCAGCCGATCCAAGGCGTCCTTGATCTCGCCCGCCTTGCGGATGATGCCGACCAGGTCGTTCATGACCTGCTGCAGCTCTTCGTGGAGGTCGTAGGCGTTCTCGCCGTCCTGCTTCTCCATCGGCGCGAGTGCGGTCACGGCACAGCTGTCGAGCTGCGCGTCGCTGATCGAGGGGTACTTGCCGTTCAGCTTCTTGACGTAGTCGGAGGCGCCTTCGCCCGCGCGCTTGCCGAACACGAGCAGGTCGGAGAGCGAGTTGCCGCCGAGCCGGTTCGAACCGTGCATGCCGCCGGCCACCTCGCCGGCCGCGAACAGTCCCGGCACGCGTGCCGCGGCGGCGGTGTCTGCGTCGACCTCGACGCCACCCATCACGTAGTGGCAGGTCGGGCCGACCTCCATCGGCTCGGCGGTGATGTCGACATCGGCCAGTTCCTTGAACTGGTGGTACATCGACGGCAGCCGGCGCAGGATCTCTTCCTTCGGCAGCCGCGAGGCGATGTCGAGGAACACGCCGCCGTGCGGTGACCCACGGCCGGCCTTCACCTCGGAGTTGATCGCCCGAGCTACCTCGTCGCGCGGGAGCAGGTCCGGGGTGCGCTTGTTGTGGTCGGGGTCCCTGTACCAGGCGTCGGCCTCGGCCTCGTTGTCCGCGTACTGCTGGCGGAACACGTCCGGGACGTAGTCGAACATGAACCGCTTGTTCTCGGAGTTGCGCAGCACGCCGCCGTCACCGCGCACGCCTTCGGTGACGAGGATGCCCTTCACCGATGGCGGCCAGACCATGCCGGTCGGGTGGAACTGGACGAACTCCATGTTGAGCAGCGTCGAGCCGGAGCGCAGCGCGAGGCCCATGCCGTCGCCGGTGCACTCCCAGGAGTTGGACGTGACCTTGAAGGACTTGCCGATGCCGCCGGTCGCCAGCACGATGGCCGGTGCCTTGAACATCACGAACTTGCCGGTCTCGCGCCAGTAGCCGAACGCGCCGGAGATCGCGCCTTCGTCGGTCTGGATCAGGTCGGTGACGGTCAGCTCGGCGAACACGCGGAGTCGGCTCTCGTCCGCTCCTGTTTCGCGGCCCTTCTTGCGGGCATCGTCCTGCTGCAGCGAGACGATCTTCTGCTGCATTGTGCGGATCAGTTCGAGGCCGGTGCGGTCGCCGACATGGGCCAGCCGCGGGTACTCGTGTCCACCGAAGTTGCGCTGGCTGATCCGGCCGTCCTTGGTGCGGTCGAACAGCGCGCCGTAGGTCTCGAGCTCCCAGACGCGGTCGGGCGCTTCCTTGGCGTGCAGCTCGGCCATCCGCCAGTTGTTCAGGAACTTGCCGCCGCGCATCGTGTCGCGGAAGTGCACCTGCCAGTTGTCGTTGCTGTTGACGTTGCCCATCGCGGCCGCGCAGCCGCCCTCGGCCATGACCGTGTGCGCCTTGCCGAACAGCGACTTGCAGATGACCGCGACGCTCAATCCGGCTTCGTGCGCGGCGATGGCCGCGCGCAGCCCGGCGCCGCCGGCGCCGATCACGAGTACGTCGTAAGAATGCTTTTCTACTTCTTCGGTCATCAGTTAAGGATCCTCGGATCGGAGAATGTGCCCGACGCGACCAGCGCGATGTACCCGTCCGTGAGCATCAGGGTCCCGAGCGTCGTCCAGGCCAGCTCCATGTGCTTGGCGTTGAGCTTCGACACGAACGTCCACGCCTTGTACCGCAGCGGATGACGCGAGAACGAGCGGATCTTCCCGCCGACGATGTGGCGGCACGAGTGGCACGAGATCGTGTACGCCCACAGCAGCACCACGTTCGCCAGCATGATGATCGTGCCCAGCCCGAAGCCGAACGCGTGGCCGTGCGGCCGGAACGCCTGGACGACGTCCCACGTGTTGACGATCGAGATGACGCCGGCGGCCAGCCAGAAGTAGCGGTGCAGGTTCTGGAAGATCAGCGGGAACTTCGTCTCGCCCGAATAGCGCTTGTGCGGCTCGGCCACGGCGCAGCCGGGCGGGGACGCCCAGAACGCGCGGTAGTACGAGCGGCGGTAGTAGTAGCAGGTGAGCCGGAAGCCGAGCAGGAACGGCAGGGTCACGACCGCGAACGGGATGATCGGCGGGAAGTGCCCGAACCAGGTACCGAAGTCACGCGCGCCCGGGTCGCAGCTCGCGGTGACGCAGGGTGAGTAGAACGGCGACAGGTAGTGCTCCTGCGGCGCGAAGTACGCGGCCTGCCAGACCGTCCGCAGCAGCGCGTAGAGCACCCAGCCGCTGAGTAGCACGAAGGTGATCAGCGGCGCCTTGCGCCAGTTGTCGGTGCGCAGGGTGCGCTCCTGGATCGCCGCGCGGCCCGGTGCGTTCGTGCCTACCGGCATGCTCCCCGCGCGCGTCATGGAGTTTCCCTTCAGTTCAGTGCTGGGCCATCTCTGGTCCGCGCAACTGTCGAGCTGTGCACATCCGACGAAACCAGTCCGAGTCTCGTCCAGCGAGGCAATGTTGCCAACATCTCGCGTGAGCTTGCGGACCGGGGTCGGCAGCCGTGGCGACGGCGTCCCGGCCGGCCGAACGCGGCGCCGAGCAGGTGCGCGTGTCATGTAGACTTCTCGGCTGGTGCGCGCTCGTCTCAGGGGAATTCTCGGACGGTCACGCGACTGCCCCTTTAGCTCAGTCGGCAGAGCGTCTCCATGGTAAGGAGAAGGTCTACGGTTCGATTCCGTAAAGGGGCTCGGTGCCCCCGCTCGGTGCGGGAACACCGCGGCGGGGTAGCTCAGTCTGGTAGAGCAAGCGGCTCATAATCGCTGTGTCGCCGGTTCAAGTCCGGCCCTCGCTACCACTCCACAGGACAAGGCTCGACACGAGCCGAACATGACAAGCAAGTACCCGAGGAAAGGCAACACCCGTGGCAGCCACCGACGTCCGTCCGAAGATCACCTTGGCGTGCCAGGTGTGCAAGCACCGCAACTACATCACGGTGAAGAACCGCCGCAACGACCCCGACCGGATCTCGCTGCAGAAGTTCTGCCCGAACTGCGGCAAGCACACCGAGCACCGCGAGACGCGCTGACCCGCGCCGCCCGCGCTCCCGAACCCCGCCCGGCGTTGCCGTGGCGGGGTTCGTTCTTCGGCGGACGGTGCGCGCAAGAAAACTGTGACATCGTGTCGCGGTAAGACTTCGGGATGATCTAGACTGCGCCCGTGAGTGGACCCGCCGGCGAGACCCCGGGCAACCCGGGCAACCCGGTCAAAGGCGACGGGCGCCGGCTGCGGTGGGCGCACCACCGCGCCGAGCGGCGCAACGGCTTCGTCCAAGCCGGCGTCGCCGCGGTCGATCTGCACGGCCCCGGGGCCAGCGCCGAGCAGGTGGCCTCGGCCGCCGGCGTGAGCCGCACCGTCCTGTATCGCTACTTCCGCGACAAGGACGACCTGCGCCAGGCCGTCGCCGACGAGATCGTCGAACAGATCATGGGCAGCGTCCTGCCGCACCTGACCCTCGACGCCGAGTCGACGCCACGCGAGGTCATCACCTCGACGATCGGCACGATCATCGGGCTGTTCGCCGACCATCCGAACTACTACCTGTTCCTGCGAGACCAGCGGACCGGGTCGCTCGGCACCGTCGAGTCGACCCTGGCCGACCGGGTGGCCGTGCTGCTGCAGGGCCTGATGATGTTCTTCGGGCTGGACGGCGACGAGGCGCAGCCCGGCGCCTACGGCTTGGTCGGCTTCGTCGAGTCGAGCTGTGCCTGGTGGCTGGTGCGGCGCGACCAGCCCGGAGCGCTGTCGCGTGAACGCTTCACCGCGACGATCTGCACGGCGGTCTGGCACATGCTCGAGGGCGTCGCCCGCGCCAACGGCGTGACCGTGCACTACGACGAGCCGCTGCCCTTCGCGGCGCTCACGGAGGCTAGATGAGCGACGCTCGCGGAGCGAAGGGGCCGGCAATGACCCACGACATTCCCGATGACGGCTACGACGGGCCGGCCGAATTGCTCGTCGACGGCACGGCCGTCGCGGTGACCGTGCGGCTCGCCGGTCATTTCGACCCGATCACCGGTTCGTACAACTGGTACGGCCGCGTATCTGCCTCTGCCGAGGTGGCCGCGCTCGTCTCGGCCGGCGCGAAGGCGGTAGTGCTGCGCACGCCGCACGGCAGCGCCGAGACGACGCTCACGGACGTCGATCCGTGGGGACGCCCGCGGGTCCAGGGCTTCGGTGCCGCGCCGTTCGAGGTGCTCACTTCGGTGCCGGACTGACCGCACCGGTCCGATCGGAGCCGGACGCTAGGGTGCGGACATGCCCGTCAACCCGTCGTTCGCAGGTCGCTCGTACCCGCCGACGCCGCCGTACCGCGTGAGCCGCGAGAAGATCCGCGAGTTCGCCGACGCGATCAGCGACCCCAACCCCGCCTACCGGTCCGTCGACGCTGCCAAGGCGCTCGGCCACGCCGATGTCGTGGCGCCGCCGACGTTCCCGATCGTGTTGACCCTGCCGGCCGGGCAGCAGTTCATCACGGACCCTGACGCGGGTGTCGACTACAGCCGGGTCGTGCACGGCGAGCAGCGGTTCGTGCACGAGCGCCCGGTGGTCGCGGGGGACGAACTGCAGGTCACGTTGAGCATCGACAGCATCCGGTCCGCGGCCGGGAACGAGTTGATCAGCACCCGTACCGAGGTGCGTACGACGGCCGACGAGCTCGTCAGTACCGCCCACGCGATCATCGTCGTCCGGGGCGGTGGCGATGACTGAGGTCGGCACGCAGTTGCCCGCGCAGGACTTCCCGATCAGCCGCGTCGACCTGGTCCGCTACTGCGGCGCGTCCGGCGACTTCAACGTCATCCACTGGAACGAGCGGGTGGCGAAATCGGTCGGCCTCCCGGACGTCATCGCGCACGGCATGCTCACCATGGCGATCGCGATCCGCGTCGTCACCGACTGGGCAGGCGACCCTGCCGCGGTGGTCGAGTACGGCGTGCGATTCACCCGCCCGGTGATCGTGCCCGATCCCGGCGAGGCCGTCCTGCATGTCGAGGGGACGGTTCGCGCGGTCCGCGACGACGGACTCGCGGAGGTCGACCTCACCGCGACCGTGGACGGGCAGACGGTGCTGGCCAAGGCGCGCGCGATCGTCCGGCCGCCGGCCGGGTAACCCGATGCGCATCGAGCGGTCGATGCACAACGACATCCCGGCCGACCAGGTTTATGAGATGTCGACGAGCAAGGCCTTCCAGGAGCAGAAGTGCCGCGACGCCGGCGCGCTGTCGTGGGACGTGCAGGTGACCGACGCAACGACCGGTGCGACAGTGAAGACCAAGCGGAAGCTGCCGACGCTCGGATTCCCCTCGCTGCTACGCAAGTTTGTACCGTCCGGTGTCACTTCGACCGAGACGATCGTGTGGGCGCCGACCCGCGACGACGGCACCCGGACCGCGGCGCTCTCGGTCGACTTCCACGGCGCACCGGCCAGCATGAAGGGCACGATCACCGTCGTCCCGGACGGCGCGACCGCGAGCACCGTGATCATCGACGCCGAGTTCAAGGCGCATGTGCCCCTGGTCGCCGGCCGGGTGGAAGCCTTCGCCGCGCCCATCATCATGACCGTCATCGACTCCGAAGAGCAGACCGCCAAGGCCTGGATCACCGAGGACAAGGCTGGAAACCAACCACCAAGGTGAGCGTCCCCCGAGCGAAGCGAGCGGGGGAGACCAGATCAACTCTCGGCGATAAGTTTGGCCAGCCGGGCGACGCCTTCGGTGAGGTCGTCGTCGCCGAGCGCGTAGGACATCCGGACGTAGCCGGGCGTGCCGAACGCCTCGCCAGGAACGACGGCCACCTCGACCTCTTCCAGGATCAGGTTCGCCAGCTCCGCCGAGGTCGCCGCGGTCTTGCGCCGCAACGGCGTGCCGAGCAGTCCCTTGACCGACGGATAGACGTAGAACGCGCCCTCCGGCTCGGGACAGACCACGCCGGGGATGTCCGAGAGCGCCGCCACGATGGTGCGCCGCCGCCGGTCGTACACCTCCCGCATCTGCGCGACCGCGGACAGGTCACCCGACACGGCGGCCAGCGCCGCTACCTGCGACACGTTCGCGACGTTCGAGGTCGCATGCGACTGCAGGTTCGACGCCGCTTTGACCACGTCGAGAGGTCCGATCAGCCAGCCGACCCGCCAACCCGTCATCGCATAGGTCTTGGCCACCCCGTTGAGCACGAGAACCTTCTCGCCGGCGCTGTGCGCGATCGACTCCATCTGCGCGTGGCCGTACACCAGGTGCTCGTAGATCTCGTCGGTCACCGTCCACAGATCGTGCTCGGCGGCCCAGGCGCCGATCGCCTGCACCTGCTCGGGTGCGTACACGGCGCCGGTCGGGTTGGACGGCGAGACGAACAGCAGCACCTTGGTCCGGTCGGTGCGGGCGGCCTCCAGTTGCTCCACGGTCGCGCGGTAGCCGCTGGTCTCGTCGGTGAAGACCTCCACCGGGACACCGCCGGCGAGCTTGATCGCCTCGGGATAGGTGGTCCAGTACGGCGCGATGAGCAGCACCTCGTCGCCCGGGTCGAGCAGGGTGGCGAAGGCGTTGTAAACGGCCTGCTTGCCGCCGTTGGTCACCAGCACCTGGGCGGCGTCGACGTCGTAGCCGGTGTCGCGCTTGGTCTTGGCCGCGATCGCCGAGCGCAGCTCGGGCAGCCCGGCAACCGGCGTGTAGCGGTGGTATTTCGGGTTGCGCGCCGCCTCGACAGCGGCCTCGACGATGTAGTCCGGGGTGGGGAAGTCGGGCTCGCCGGCGCCGAAGCCGATGACCGGACGGCCCGCAGCCTTGAGCGCCTTGGCCTTGGCATCGACGGCGAGGGTCGCGGACTCGGCGATGGCCCCGATGCGCTGCGAGATACGGCGGTCGGAAATGCGGGCTTCCATGTGCCTATCGTCCCAGACCGGGATGCGCGGGTTTGCCCGGCTCCCAGCCCCGTGCAAGCTCGATGGGACGCCGGGACGACCCGAGCCCCCGCGCCGACAGGCAAGTTGGAGCTGGGCCGGAGTGCCCCGTAGACTTGCCGAACGGGTCCACGTGGCCCTGCGCAAGCGTGCTCATCGAGCCTTCCGAGCACAGGGGCGTGGCTCAATTGGTAGAGCACCGGTCTCCAAAACCGGCGGTTGCAGGTTCGAGTCCTGTCGCCCCTGCGAAGCAGTACCGGTACGAAACGATCGACACTGAGTCCGACATCAAGGAGGAGAACTCGTGACAGCGACCCGCACCGAGTCCCCCGCTCCCCGCTCCGCGGGCGGCCGAGGCTGGGCTCCAGCGCGCTTCGTCCGAGAGAGCATCTCCGAGCTGCGCAAGGTTCTGTGGCCCTCCCGCCACGAGCTGGTCACCTATTCGATCGTCGTGATCATCTTCGTGGTGATCATGGTGGCGATCGTGGCCGGGCTCGACATCGGTTTCGCAAAGCTGGTGCTGCAGGTCTTCAGCTGACGCTGACGAGCCGACCCAGACCCAGTTCCGTTTGGCAATGAGAAGAGAGAGTGTGTCCGAGTACGACGATTCAAGCGCGCCCGTAGCCGAGTCAGGCAGCGAGGACGAGCTGTCCGACGCGCGCAGTGAGTCGGCCGAATCGGCCGACTCCGGTCCGACCGACCTCGCGTCGGCCGCGCGTCTGCTGGGCGCCGAAGTGGGCGAACGGATCGGTGACGACGCCGACGAGGACTACGACCTCGCTTCGGCTCAGGCCTCCGACGAGCCCGAGGTAGCCGACTCCGATGCTGCCGACGATGGCGAGTCCGCTGACGAGTCCGACGCTGACGAGTCCGACGCCGAACCTGCGGTGCCCGAGGTCGCGGACCAGCAGGTGGCCGAGCCGGCGGCAGCCGAGCCGGAGCCGGTAGCGGACGAGGACGCGGAAGAAGAGGACCCGGTCGAAGCGTTAAGGCGCACGCTGCGCACCCAGTTCGGTGACTGGTACGTGGTGCATTCCTACGCCGGCTACGAGAACAAGGTGAAGACCAACCTCGAGAGCCGGATCCAGTCGCTCGACATGGAGGACTACATCTTCCAGGTCGAGGTGCCGACCGAAGAGGTCGTCGAGATCAAGAACGGCAAGCGGCAGCAGGTGCAGCGCAAGGTCTTCCCGGGCTACATCCTGGTGCGGATGGACCTCAACGACGAGTCGTGGGGCGCGGTGCGCAACACGCCTGGCGTCACTGGCTTCGTCGGGGCGACGTCACGGCCGTCCCCGCTGACGCTGGACGAGGTCGTGCGGATCCTTGCCCCGGCCGTGCAGAAGGCCGCGCCCGCCACGGCCGGCCAGAAGGCCGGCACGGCCACGGCCGAGAAGCCGACCGTCACGGTCGACTACAACGTCGGCGAGTCGGTCACCGTCATGGACGGCCCGTTCGCCACGCTGCCGGCGACGATCAGCGAGATCGACGCCGTGCACCAGAAGCTGCACGTCCTGGTGTCGATCTTCGGTCGCGAAACGCCGGTCGAGCTGTCGTTCAGCCAGGTCGCCAAGATCTGAACACGTGGGAGGGCCGGGAGATACCCGGCCCGCCTGACCACTAGAGAAAGAGAAACGAGCAATGCCTCCGAAGAAGAAGCTCGCAGCGATCATCAAGCTGCAGATCCAGGCAGGTGCCGCCAACCCGGCACCGCCGGTCGGCCCCGCGCTGGGCCAGCACGGCGTGAACATCATGGAGTTCTGCAAGGCGTACAACGCGGCCACCGAGTCGCAGCGCGGGCAGATCGTCCCGGTCGAGATCTCGGTGTACGAGGACCGTTCGTTCACCTTCATCACCAAGACCCCGCCGGCGGCGCGGTTGCTCCTCAAGGCAGCCGGCGTCGACAAGGGCAGCGGTGAGCCGCACACCAAGAAGGTCGCGAAGGTGACCATGGACCAGGTGCGCGAGATCGCCCAGACCAAGATGGAAGACCTCAACGCCAACGACATCGACCAGGCCGCGAAGATCATCGCCGGCACCGCCCGCTCCATGGGCATCACTGTCGAATAGATACCCCACCAAGGTTTTCTCGCTACGCTCGAAAACTTGTCGGGGACCCCCAACAAACCACGACGGTTCGCGGGGACCCCAGAACCACAGAAAG
>DASXJN010000052.1:0-17299 GCA_036497365.1 Jatrophihabitantaceae bacterium
GCTGGAGGCACCGGACTGGGTCCGTTCGGCGATCGCCCGGTATGGCGACAAGATCGCGGTCGGACTGGACGTGCGTGGCACCACCCTGGCGGCCCGGGGCTGGACGTCCGAGGGCGGTGAGCTGTATCAGACGCTGGCCAGGTTGGATGCCGACGGCTGCGCCCGGTACGTGGTCACCGACGTCCGGCGCGACGGCACCCTGACCGGGCCCAACCTCGACCTGTTGCGGTCGGTGGCCTCGGCCACCGCGCGGCCGGTGATCGCCAGTGGCGGGGTCAGCAGCCTCGAGGACCTCCGAGCGATCGCGACCGTGCCCGGCGTCGAGGGCGCCATCGTCGGCAAGGCGCTCTACGCCGGCGCGTTCACGCTGCCCGAAGCCCTCGCGGCGGTGCGGTGATGAAGTCCGCGGCGTTCGTGACAACGGCGCTGGTCGCCGCGTCACTCGTCGCCTGGCCCGCCGCGCCCGCCACGTCGTCCGCCGCACCGCCGACGACGCCGATCCCGGCCGGCAAGAAGCTACCGCTGGACGGCTTCGGCGACCTGCTCGTCGTCCCGCCGCACGACACCGATGCCGGACACCTCGTCGTCGCCGGTGGTGATGCGAACACCTCCGGCGGAGCGCGCACGGGGATCGTCGAGACCGACCTCGCCGGACACGCCATCACCACCGTCGGCGACCTGAGCTCGGTGGTCGCACTGGCGCTCGCGCCCGATCTGCACACGGTCTACGCGGCGACGGACGACGATGAGATCGTGTCGTTCGACGTTTCGAGCCCGGCAGACGTGTCGACCTACTTCCTCGGCGACGGCGTGTGCCCACATGACCTGGCGGTCGCGGGCGACGGGACGGTGTGGTTCAGCTACGGCTGCGACGCCGGTTCGGGCGACCTCGGCACGCTCGACCCGGGCACCGGCGATCCGACGCTCGGGTTGGCCGTCGGGCTGTTCCCTCACCACTCACTCACGGCCGCGCCGCTGCTCGCCAACAGCGCAACCCATCCCGACACGATCGTCGTCGGCGAACCCGTCGCGAACGGCCTGCTCGCCGTCCTCGAAACATCCGGCGCGCAGCCGTCGGTCGTCACGTCGACGACGGTGAGCGACACCGCCGATCTCGACGTCGCCGCAGACGGCGCATCCGTGCTCGTCGCGGCGCCGCACAGCGGCGCGACCGATGCGCGCCGGTACTCGACCGCCGATCTGTCGCACGTGCTCGCGACCTATCGCGCCGGCGCACCCGATGCGGTCGCAACGAGCGCGGACGGCGCGTACACCGCAGTCGTCGCCTCAGGACGGACGATCGGTTCGTACGGCAGCACTGACCAGAAACGCATCGAGACGATGACGGCGGACAGCGATCACGTCATCGAGCCGCACGCCATCGCCTGGACCGCGCACAAGCTGCTCGCCGTGTCGGTCGACCTGGCCAGCAACGCCGTACACGTCGCGGTGCTGCCGTACCTGACCTCGCCGCCGATGACAATCACGGACCTGAGCGCGCCGAAGAAGGGTCAGGTCGGCCAACCGCTCGCCGTCACCGGCACCGCTACTGCAAACGGCGTGCCGGTGGCCGACACCTCACTGGACGTCGTCCGCACCGACCCGGAGGGCACGCACACCCTTCCGTCCGTGATGACCGATGCCGACGGCAACTTCCTCCTGACCGACACTCCGACGGCCGGACCGCAGGTCACCTACTCGGTCAGTCACGATCTCGATGCGCACTTCGGCCCGGCATCGGCGTCGGTGGCGGTCACCGTGCGCCGGCTCGTCGCGACCTTGCAGATCAGTTCCGACAAGCCCGAGTACAAATGGCTGCACACGGCCCGGATCACCGTGCACCTCGGCCCGACTCACGACAACCGCACGGTGCAGTTGCGTGAGAACGAGGGGCAGGGATGGTTCGTGCTGGCCGACCAGCCGGTCGACAAGCACGGCGACGTCACTGCACAGGTGCAGTTGGTCTACACGACGAAGTTCCAGGCTTCGTTCGACGGCGACTCGCGTTACCAGCCACAGAAGATCACGATGGTGCGCGGCGCGGAGGCGCAGTTGCAGCTGACCATGTCCGGCTACTACAAGACGTCCGGCCGCCAGTACGTCTACCACGTCGCCGACCACCCGCACGTCAGCGCCAACATCGTGCCGGCGCGAGGCAGTTGCCTGTACTTCCGGGACGAGACGCGCGAGGGCACGCGCTGGGTGAGGTCGCAACGTTCACGCTGCTACAAGTCGCCGAACGGCGAGGTCGCCGCGTCGTTCGTGCCGCCGCGCCCGAAGGTGGGCCGCAGCTATCGCCTGCGCGTCGAGTGGGACGGCGACAAGCAGAACGTCGCGTCGGTCGGGCAGTGGGCATACTTCAAGCTCAGTCAATAATGACCTGGTGAGCGTTGCCGTCCGGGTCATCCCGTGCCTCGACGTCGACGCCGGCCGGGTGGTCAAAGGCGTCAATTTCGTCGGCCTGCGCGATGCCGGCGATCCGGTCGAACTCGCCCGCCGCTACGACGAGCAGGGCGCGGACGAGCTCACCTTCCTCGACATCACCGCATCGTCCGGCGAACGCGAGACGACCTACGACGTCGTACGGCGCACGGCCGAGCAGGTGTTCATCCCGCTGACGGTGGGCGGTGGCATCCGCACGCCGGGTGACGTCGACGCGTTGCTGCGTGCCGGTGCGGACAAGATCGGCGTCAACACGGCGGCGATCGCGCGGCCCGAGCTCCTCGCCGAGATCGCCGAGCGATTCGGGCGGCAGGTGTTGGTGCTCTCGGTCGATGCCCGCCGCGCCGCATCGACCGCGTCGGGGTTCGAGGTCACTACCCACGGCGGTCGGCGTGGCACCGGCATCGACGCCGTCGAATGGACGGCGCGGGCCGCGGACCTGGGCGCGGGCGAGATCCTGCTCAACTCGATGGACGCCGACGGCACCAAGGACGGCTACGACCTCGAACTGATCCGGCTCGTCCGAGCCGCCGTCGCCGTCCCGGTGATCGCGAGCGGAGGCGCGGGCAGACTGGCCGACTTCGTGCCGGCGGTGCAGGCCGGCGCCGACGCGCTGCTCGCCGCGAGCGTGTTCCACTTCGGCGAGCTGACCGTGCGCGAGGTCAAGAACGCGCTCGCCGCGGCGGACGTCGTCGTCAGACGCTGATCGTTGCGTCGCGCACGATGGCGATGTCGTCGTCGTTGCCCTGGAACTCGACCCGCGCGACCCGTTGCCGGCCGAACGCGAGCATCGCCAACTCGACCGGATCGCCGGTGACGGTCACCCGTGGGCCCCCGCGGCCGACGGCCGCCTCGTCGTGGCCGGGCCAGGTCAGCCGGACCGGTATCGGCACGGACCGCATCGTCATCCTGGCGCCGACCCGCAACCGACTCCAGACGGCTCGCTCGCGCTCGTCGGGAAGCTCGCGCGGCTGCCACGACTCGGCTGCCCGGCGGACGTCCTCGTGATGGACGACGTACTCGAGCAGGTTCAGCGCCTCGCGGACCGAGCGCACGGCCATCGGCGACCACCACGGTGGCCCGGCACCGAAGGCGCCGACGATCTGCTCGTACTGCTCGCCGGCGACGTAGCGGTCCAGACGCCGCTGGGCGAAGTCCTGGAACCGATCGACCGGCACCCGGCCGGCGAGCTCGGCGAAGGAGCGCTCGCGCAGCACCAGGTGTGCGGCGAGCTGGCTCGTCGTCCAGTCCGGGATGAGGGTCGGCGCGCCCGCACCGGCCGCGCGCAGCGTTTCCACCAGATCGGTCCGCTCGTCGAGCGCGTAGTCGGCCACCCATCCACCCTAAGATGCGAGGCGTGGACGAGGACGATCTGCGCGACGCGCCGCCACCGGTGATCGGTGCCGTGGCGCTCGGCGTCGCGCCGCTGCCGTTCCTCGTCGTCTACGCGGTCTTGTTCATCACCCGCGGCACGGTCCACCCGGTGGTGCCACCCGACATCGGCAACTCGAAGGGCGACGAACTCGTCGCCGGGATCATCGCGCTCGTCGCGTTCATCGTCGGTGCGTTGGCCACCTACTGGTTCCTCGACCGGCGCCGCCGTTGGCTGTTCGTGCTGTTCCAGGCAGCGCTCCTCGGCGTCTCGATCGACTTCATGCTCGATTCGACCACCGGGTCGCCGGCGATCCCGATCCTGCTGGCGGCCACGTCGCTGATCGCGCTCGTGCTGGCCTTCCTGCCGGCCTCGTGGGCGCACATGCACCAGGACGTACCGGCCTGGCGTAGGCGCTCCGATCCGGGTGGTGGCGTGTCGTCCTGACCCAGGACACCTACGATATTCACAGCAATCACCAAGTTCTGACCCAGCACCGTGGCACACGCTGGCTCCACAGCCAACACTCATTAGCGAACAACTCATTCGCTCGTGAATCGGTACCGGGGAGACAACGAGATGAGCGCAGCCATGACCGCGAACGGGACTTCGACGAAACGGCGCGTGCTCGTCGTCGACGACGAGGAGAACGTCACCCACCTCGTGTCGTCGGCGTTGCGGTTCGACGGCTTCGAGACCATGACTGCCGACAGCGGCCTGGACGCACTCTCGAAGGTGACCCAGTACGACCCCGACCTCGTCGTGCTCGACGTGATGATGCCGGGCCGCGACGGCCTGGCCGTGCTGCAAGAACTCCGTGCGTCCGGATCGCAGGTGCCGGTGATCTTCCTGACCGCCCGCGACACGTCCACCGATCGCGTCGCCGGACTTCGCGCCGGAGCCGACGACTACGTCGTCAAGCCGTTCTCGATCGAGGAACTGCTCGCGCGCGTGCACGCCGTGCTGCGCCGCTCGGCACCGGAGGAGGGTCGCGACGGCGTGCTGCACATCGCCGACCTCGAGTTGGACGAGAACAGCCACGAGGTGACCCGTGCCGGCGTCGAGGTGCACCTGACCGCCACGGAGTTCGAGCTGCTGCGCTACCTGATGCGCAACGAGCGCGTCGTGCTGTCGAAGTCGCAGATCCTCGACCGGGTCTGGAAGTACGACTTCCAGGGCCAGTCCAACATCGTCGAGCTCTACATCGGCTACCTGCGCAAGAAGGTCGACTCGGTCGAGCCGAAGCTGATCCACACCATCCGCGGCGCCGGCTACGTCATCAAGGCTCCGCGAGGCTGAGTACCGCTTGACGCTGCAAGATGGGCTGATGACCTCGGCATCTGGGTTGGTGCCGCCCGATCCCGAGGACGCCCCAGCGCATGAGCAGCGGCAGCGGCTGGGGGCACGCAGCCTCACTGCCCGGTTGATCGTCGGCGTGGTCGGGCTTGTGCTGGTGCTCGTACTGGTCATCGGTGCGAGTACTTATTACGCGCTGAAGGTCTTCCTGTACGACCGGCTCGACCAGCAGCTCGACACCACGGCGAGTGAGTCGTTGCGACAACTGTTCCAGCCGGAAACGGCGCCCGACCCGGCGCTGCACAACCCCCAACACGTGTACGCCGTGGCGCTCGCGACCAACGGCCAGCTCGAGGTCTACCCACAGTACGGAGACGTCCATCGGCTGCCCTTGAACGATGAGGACAGGCATCGGCTCGTCCACGTGGCAGAGGGCACGCGCATGACCGTACAAACCACGGTCGGCCAGCTTCGCGTGGAGCGGACGGGCACGATCCTCGTTACGCCGGCTACCGCTCCGCCGGGCACACCACCGACACCGTTGATAACCGTGATCGGGCTGTCGACCGATGACGAGCACAACACGCTTGATCAACTCTTGCGGGATGAACTGCTCATCGGCGGGGTCGCGGTCGTGATCGCATTCCTGGCGACGTCGTACGGCGTGCGGTTCAGCCTGCGCAATCTCCGGCGCGTCACGTCCACCGCGAACGAGATCGCAGCTGAGCTGTCGCCCACTGGCACTGGGCTGGAACGACGCGTCGACGTGCCCGACGACGGCAGCGAGGTCGGCCAGCTCGCCGAATCGATGAACACCCTGCTGTCGGCAGTCGAGACACAGTTCGCCGCGCGGCTGGAGAGCGAGACCCGGCTGCGCCAGTTCCTCGCCGACGCCTCGCACGAGCTGCGCACACCGCTGACGTCGATCCGCGGCTACGCGGAACTGGCGCGCATGCAACGCACCGCCGGCACCGACGCCGAGGACAACCTGTCTCGCATCGAGTCCGAAGGCACCCGGATGTCGCGGCTCGTCGAGGACCTGCTGATGCTGGCGCGCGGTGACCAGCTGAGCCCGCCGCGCACCGAGCTCATCGAGGTCTCGGAGCTGCTGGACGACGTCGTGGCCAGTGCCCGGGCGGCATTCCCGGACCGGCGCATCGATACCCAGCTCGCGCCCGGACTGCATGTCGTCGGCGATCCGGACCAGCTGTACCGCGTCGTCCGCAACCTGATCGGCAACGCCGACATGCACACCGCGCCGGGCGGTCCGGTGCTCGTGCGCAGCGGCCCGGATGAGCAGAGCGTGCTCATCCAGGTGATCGACAGCGGCCCGGGACTGCCACCGGACGAGGCCGCGCGTGTCTTCGAACGCTTCTGGCGCGCGGACAAGGCCCGCAGCCGAGCCCACGGCGGCACCGGCCTGGGTCTGTCGATCGTGGCCGCGATCGTCATGGCACACCGTGGATCGGTGTACTTCGACAGTTCCGTCGAGCACGGCAGCACCGTCACCGTCCGGCTGCCCGCTGCCTTCGGCTGACCACAACCACAGACCGCGCGCAGGGCACAATTGACCCCATGCCACCGCGTGCCCCGTCCGAGCTCGACCCGGCCGTCGCCGCGCGCCTCAAGCGCGATCCGGCCGGGCTCGTCGCCGCTGTCGTCCAGCAGTACGACACCGGCGAGGTGCTCATGGTGGGCTGGATGGACGACGAGGCGTTGCACCGCACGCTGACCACCGGCCGCGCTACCTACTGGTCGCGATCACGCCAGGAGTACTGGGTCAAGGGTGATACGTCAGGACACGTGCAGTACGTGAAGACGGTCGCGCTCGACTGCGACGGCGACGCGCTGCTCGTCAAGGTCGACCAGGTGGGCGGCGCCTGCCACACGGGCGACCGCACCTGCTTCGACGCGGGGACCCTGCTATGAATACCCGCGAGGATCTGGACGAGCTCAAGCACACCCACCGGCTCGTCCCCATCACACGCACCCTGTTCGCGGACGCCGAGACGCCGGTCGGCGTCTACCGAAAGCTGGCGGCGGGGCGTCCGGGCACGTTCCTGCTCGAATCGGCCGAGGCCGGTGCGTCGTTCTCGCGCTGGTCGTTCGTCGGCGTCAACGCGGTCGCCTCGCTGAGTGCGGACGGCGACCGGGCCCGGTGGACGGGCGAGGTCCCGGCCGGTGTCCCCACCGAGGGCGACGCGCTCGACGTGCTCGGCGCCGCCTGGCGCGCGCTGAAGGGTCCCCGGCTGCCCGGCCTGCCGCCGCTCACCGGCGGGTTCGTCGGCTACCTGTCCTACGACGTCGTCCGGCACATCGAACGACTGCCCGACAAGGCGGTCGACGAGCTCGGCCTGCCGGAACTGACCATGTTGCTGGTCACCGACCTCGCCGCGGTCGACCACCACGAGTGCGCGGTCGTCCTGATCGCCAACGCGGTGCTGCATCCGTCGATGAGCAGTGCCGAGCTCGACGCCGCCTTCGCCGATGCGAACGCTCGCCTCGACGCGATGCAGGCTGACCTCGACACTCCGGCGCCGTCGACGGTCGCGACCGTCTCGCCGACACCGCCCAAGCCGGCCACGTCACGCACGCCCGAGGGGGAGTACCAGCCCGCGGTCGAGGAGGCGCTCGAGGCGATCCGCGCCGGCGAGGTGTTCCAGATCCAGGTCGGCCAGCGATTCACTGTCGAGACCAGCGCCGACCCGCTCGACGTGTATCGCGTGCTGCGCACGCTCAATCCGTCGCCATACATGTACTTCTTGCGAACCGCCGACGTCGACATCGTCGGGTCGAGCCCCGAGGCGCTGGTCACCGTGCAGGACGGTCGGGCCGTGCTCCACCCGATCGCAGGGACGCGCAAGCGGGGCGACACCGCCGAACGCGACGCCGCCCTCGCCGCGGAACTGGT
Organism: Jatrophihabitantaceae bacterium; assembly: GCA_036497365.1. Lineage (GTDB taxonomy): Bacteria > Actinomycetota > Actinomycetes > Mycobacteriales > Jatrophihabitantaceae > RYN-133. Next base: position 8,022 of record DASXJN010000052.1, read on the forward strand.
CAGCGATCCCAAGGAGCAGGCCGAGCACGTGATGCTCGTTGATCTGGCCCGCAACGACCTCGGCCGGGTGTCGGCACCCGGCAGCGTGCGGGTCACCGAATTCGGCGCGGTCGAGCGGTACAGCCACGTGTGGCACATCGTCTCGACTGTCGAGTCGCAGGTCGCCGACGGCAAGGATGCCTTCGACGTGCTCACCGCGACCTTCCCGGCGGGCACCCTCACCGGCGCGCCGAAGGTGCGCGCGATGGAACTGATCGACGAACTCGAGCCGGTCCGCCGCGGCGTGTACGGCGGCGCGGTCGGTTACCTCGACGCGGCCGGCGATCTGGACGTCGCCATCGCGATCCGCACGGCCGTGATGCGCGACGGCATCGCCTACGTCCAAGCCGCGGCGGGCATCGTTGCAGACAGCAAGCCGCAGCTCGAGGAGCTCGAGACGCGCAACAAGGCACGCGCAGTGCTGCAGGCCATCGCGACGGCAGAGACGCTGCGCCCAGTGCGGAAATGAGAGCTCGGACGGGGTTCGGGCTCGCGCTCGCGCTGCAGATCGTGGGGGCGGCCGGTGTGCTGCTGGTGTCCACCCGCGCGTGGCAGACGATCACGACGGTGCGCTCGCGTCCGTTCCGTCCGGACGTCCTGGCCGCGAGCGGCCGCACGATCGACGCGGCACCGACGGCACTCGCTCTGGTCGGGCTGGCCGGTGTCGTCGCGCTGATCGCCACCAAGGGTCTGCCGAGACGCGTCGTCGGTGTGCTCGTCGCGCTCGCCGGGGCCGCAACGATCTGGCGCAGCGCGCTCGCCCTGGGCCCATTGTCGAAGGGCGCCGCCGATGCCGTCGTACGCGACAAGCACCAACTCGTCGCAGGCACGGTGGTCGTCGCCAGGCACATCACGACGCATCCGGCCTGGGGCACGCTGTCGATCGTCGGCGGGTGCTGCCTGCTGCTCGCGGGCCTGCTCGCCGCCTGGCACGGCTCGCAGTGGAGCGCCATGTCCGCCCGCTACGAACGAACGGCGGCACCGGAGGACGACGAACAGGCCCGGGCCCGCGCGGACGCGACGCTGTGGGCCGCACTCGAGCGCGGCCACGACCCCACGGCGGAATCGTCCGACGACCCGACCGAGCCGCGTTGAGCAGTCACAGTTAGGCTTTGGCAAAGAAGTCGGCTTCGCGCGGCTTCGCGCTTCGCATGGCCACCGAGGGGGTTTGCGCATCGTGGGCGACGTGCTCGGCGACATCGTCGCCGGCGTTCGTGAGGACGTCGCGGCTCGGCAGGAGCTGATCCCGCTGGAGCGGATGAAGGAGCTCGCCGCAGCCGCACCGCCCGCGAAGGACGGCCTGGCCGCCCTGCTCGCGCCCGGAGTCGGCGTGATCGCCGAGGTGAAGCGCCGCAGCCCCTCGCGTGGTTCGCTCGCGTCGATCGGCGACCCGGCAGCGCTGGCCGCGGAGTACCAGGCCGGCGGGGCCCGCGTGATCAGCGTGCTGACCGAACAGCGCCGGTTCGGCGGATCACTACGGGATCTCGACGAGGTGCGCGCACGTGTGCACGTCCCGGTGCTGCGCAAGGACTTCGTCGTGGGTTCGTACCAGGTGCACGAGGCCCGTGCACACGGCGCCGACATCGTGCTGTTGATCGTGGCCGCGCTCGACCAGAACGCGCTCATCGGCCTTCGTGAACGGGTCGAGTCACTCGGCATGACCGCCCTCATCGAGGTGCACACCGAGGACGAAGCTTCGCGCGCCCTCGACGCGGGTGCGCGCGTGATCGGCGTCAATGCGCGCAACCTGAAGACCCTCGACGTCGACCGCACGACCTTCGAGCGCATCGCGCCCGGCCTGCCCGGAGAGACCGTCCGGATCGCGGAGTCGGGCGTGCGTGGGCCGCACGATTTGATCGAACTGGCCGCAGCGGGCGCGGATGCCGTGCTCGTCGGCGAGAACCTCGTGACCAGGACCGACCCTCGCCAAGCAGTGGCAGAGTTGGTCACGGCGGGCACTCATCCCGCCACGCCACGCCATTCCCGGTAGGGACATCCGGCCATGAGTGATCCAACTTCCGGCAACGGCCCGGACACGCAGCCGATCAAGATCGGGGGCGGCGAGCGGCGTCGGGCTGCGATCGCACTCGCCGTGCTCGCCGTCGGCGCACTCGTTCTGGTCGCGATCATGGTTTATGTGTTCGGCTCGAACGGGAAGACGACCTCCGGAAATCCGATCAGTGTGAGCGGTCCGAGCGGCCCGGCAGTGACGGTGACCGGCGGCCCCCACAACTCCCCGTCGTCACACCACCAAAGCCATCGCAACCACCCGACGCACAACCCGTCGCAGAACCCGTCCAGCGCAATTGCTCCGTCGCAGTCGGTGCCGGCCACAGGTGGTCCGTCGTCGTGCGAGACGTCCTCGCCGTGCGAGTTGCCGACCGACGTCGGCAACGCGGTCGGTGCGCTCAATGACTACCGTGCCGGGCACGGTGTCGACCCGGTGAACGGTGCGGTCACGAAGGCCGCGCAGGAGTGCGCTCTCGCCAACGGCCAGACCAGCTCGTGCCCGTCCGGCTACTTCTGGGAGCCGGTGCCGCGCAGCGGACGCCAGGTGATCGAGAAGATCGCGGCGCAGTCGAGCGGCTCGTCCTGGCTGCTCGACAAGACGATGACTCGTGTCGAGGTGGGTTGGGTCTACATCCCCAGCTCGCACAGCTACGAAGTGGCGGTGGTCGCCGACCACTGACCTCTGTTCAGTGCTCGGCAGCAGCCCGGAACTGCCGGGTGAGCACACCGGTGTGCTTGTTCGACGCGCCTGCTGAGTGCGCGGTCAGCGTCGACTGGTCGAGCAACACGATGCCCAACGTGTCGTGATCGGCCCACACCCCGGCTGATGCGAGCGCACCGTCGAGGACCACCGTCGCGCAGCGCATGGCGCCGCCGAGCGGACCGGCATCGACCGACTGCGGCGCTATCGTCGAGCCAGGTTGGTCGAGCACCTGGGCGGCGACGTCCGCGGCCGCTTCGGTGTGCAGCCCCGGCCCTATCGTCGGGCTGTCATCGGCGCGGAAACCGATGAACAGCATGCTGGGTTGGGTGCCGTCCAACGCGCCGTAGACGCCGACCAGCGCGCCGTGCAGATCGTCCAGGCCGACGCCGCGGAAGGTCGCCGTGCCCGCAGCGAACAGGCTCTCGACCTGCCCACCGGCAAGCGTGTTCAACCGGGTGTACGAGCCGACCGAGTCCGGCAGGCTCAACGTGTGCCTCGGGCTCCCGACCACGCTCGACACCAGCACGGTGGCGATCGTGGCCAGCGCGGCCACCACACAGACTGCGACGAGCACCGAAGTGACCCGGCGCCGTCGTGCGGAAACGTCTCGCTGCGGTGCATGCCAGCCGAAACCGATGGGCGCCGGTTCCGCTGTTGCCGGATAGGACGAGGTGCCCAGCACGCTGATCTCGTTCAATGGCGCGACGCGCAGTTCCGGCGGCGCGAACGCCGGCGGGGGAACGTAGCGTGGATCGGCCACGTCTCTACGGTATGCCGTCCCGGCTAGACTTTCCCGCGTGGAGGCGGACATGCAGGCGGTAGCAGGACTCGGCGGGCGATGGCAGCGGTGACGCGGTTCCCGCAGCACCCCCTCACCTGCCCGTCCTGCCTTCCTGGAGCTTCCGTTGCCCGACAACTCGCAGCACTTTGAACACTCCGTACCTGACGCCACCGGCCATTTCGGCCCGTATGGCGGCCGATTCGTTCCCGAAGCCCTCGTCGCCGCGATCGACGACCTGACGGCCGCCTTCGCCGAGACGCAGGCCGACCCGGCCTTCCGAGCCGAATTGCAAGCTCTGCAACACGACTACACCGGCCGGCCCTCGCCGATCACCGACGTGCCCAAGTTCGGCGAACATGCCGGCGGGGCACGGGTGATCCTCAAACGCGAGGACCTCAACCACACCGGTTCGCACAAGATCAACAACGTGCTCGGCCAGGCCTTGCTCACCCGGCACATCGGCAAGAAGCGCGTCATCGCCGAGACCGGCGCGGGGCAGCACGGAGTCGCCACAGCGACCGCCGCCGCGCTGCTGGGCCTCGACTGCGTGGTCTACATGGGCGAGGAGGACACCCGGCGCCAGGCGCTCAACGTCGCGCGCATGAAGTTGCTGGGCGCCGAGGTCGTGCCGGTGACGACCGGCTCGCGCACGCTCAAGGACGCGATCAACGAGGCGATGCGCGACTGGGTGACCAACGTCGACACCACCAACTACGTGTTCGGCACGGTGGCCGGGCCGCATCCGTTCCCGTTGATGGTTCGCGAGTACCAGCGCGTCATCGGCGACGAGGCGCGCGCGCAGGTGCTCGAACGGTGCGGGCGGCTGCCGGACGCCGTGGCCGCCTGCGTCGGTGGCGGGTCGAACGCGATCGGCATCTTCACCGCGTTCGTGCCGGACGAGGCCGTCCGGCTGGTCGGTTTCGAGGCGGGCGGCGACGGAATAGCCACCGGACGGCACGCTGCATCGATCACCGGCGGCGCGCCGGGTGTGCTGCACGGTGCGCGGTCATACCTGCTGCAGGACGAGAACGGGCAGACGATCGAGTCGCACTCGATCTCGGCCGGTCTGGACTATCCGGGCGTGGGGCCGGAGCACTCGTACCTGCACGACATCGGCCGCGCGGAGTACCGGCCGATCACCGATGCCCAGGCCATGGACGCGTTCTCCCTGCTGTCACGGTCCGAGGGCATCATCCCGGCCATCGAGTCCGCTCACGCGCTGGCCGGCGCGCTCGACCTCGGCCGCGAGCTCGGGCCGGACTCGATCATCCTGGTGAACCTGTCCGGCCGCGGCGACAAGGACGTCGAGACGGCCATCAAGTACTTCGACATGCACCTCGAGGACGAACTCGCCGAACCGGCCAACGAGCAGAACCCGGAGGCCGTGTCGTGAGCGCACTGTCGGATGTGCTCGCGAAGGCGAAGGCGGACAATCGCGCGGCGTTGATCGGGTACCTGCCGGTGGGATATCCGAGCGTTCCGCTCTCTATCGAGGCGATGCGAGCGATGGTTGCCGGTGGCTGCGACGTGATCGAGGTCGGCGTGCCCTACAGCGACCCGGTGATGGACGGACCGACGATCCAGGCCGCCGCCGAACCCGCCGTGCGGGCCGGTGTCGGCATGCGCGACGCATTCGAAGCGGTCGCCGGAGTCGCCGAGACCGGCGCCGCCGCGGTGATCATGACGTACTGGAACCCGGTCGAACGTTACGGCGTCTCGCGGTTCGCCACCTCGCTCGCGCAGGCGGGCGGATCGGGTGCGATCACCCCGGACCTGATCCCGGACGAGGCCGCGCCGTGGCTCGAGGCGAGCGATGTCGAACACCTCGACCGGATCTTCCTCGTCGCCCCGTCGTCCACCGATCGTCGCCTCGCCGACACCGCCGCCGCATCGCGCGGGTTCGTCTACGCGGCCGCCGTGATGGGGGTGACCGGCGCGCGCACCTCTGTCGGCGCTGCCGCCGCGACCCTCGTGGGCCGGGTGCGCTCGGTCGCGCCCGAGATCGCGGTGTGCGTCGGGCTGGGCGTCTCGAGCGGCGACCAGGCGGCCGAGGTGGCCGGCTTCGCCGACGGGGTGATCGTGGGCTCGGCGTTCGTCCGCCGCATGCTCGACGCTCCGGACGAGCGGGGCGTGACCGCGGTGCGCGACCTGGCATCCGAACTGGCCGAGGGCGTCCGCCGCCGGTGAGCGGCGTTCGGCTGGTCGGCGCGAACTGCGTGCTGCGCGACTGGCGCGAGCCGGACGTCGCGACCTACCGCGACTACCTCGGTCCGGAACACGACTGGCACGACACCAACGGGCCGTACTTCGGCCGTCCCAACGAGGCGGAGGCCGACCGTGCGGCAGCACGGGCGCGCGCCACGCTGGACGGCGCACTGCCGACGCCACGGCAGTTGCTGGTCATCGCGCTTCGTGCCGATGAGGACCGGCTGGTCGGAATGATCAACTGGTACTGGGAGTGCTTCGAGACGGACTGGCGTCGCATCGGCATCGGGCTCTACGACCCCGCCGCGAGGGGACGCGGGATCGGCACCGAGGCGCTCCGGCTGTGGACCGCGTATCTCTTCGACAGCACCGATGCGCTGCGCCTGGATCTCATGACCTATTCGGGCAACCCGGCCATGTGCCGGGCGGCGCTCGCGGCCGGCTACGTCGAGGAGGCTCGGCTGCGCCAGGCCCGCCGGTGGGGCGGCGGCGTGCACGATGCGCTGGTGTACGCCGCGCTCCGCGACGAGTGGCAGTTGGCCCCTGTGCAGGGCGACACGCCGTAGAACTCCCTGCAGCGGGGCCAACTGCCGAAGATCAGCCCCTGGCGATGGCCTGCAGTTGGCTGTAGGCGCCGTTGAACTGGTCCTGGTCGCCCGGGAACGTGCCTGAGTCGGCGTTCTGCCAGAACGTGTAGTAGCCCCAGTTGTACGGCAGGCTGCCCGCGCTGGACGAGTACCGCGCCACCCAGAGCGGATTGGTCGAGCTGAAGTCGCCGGCCGTCCCGACGCACTCCGACCACCACGATGTCGCCGTGTAGATCACCGGATAGACACCCTCGCGGGCGTGGTACTCCATGTTGAACGACGAGATCCACGACGCCATCCCGCTCGCGGACAGGCCGTAGCAGTCTGCCCCGTAGGGGTTCCACTCGATGTCGAGGGCACCGGGCAGCGTCTTCCCGTCGCCCGACCAACCGCCGCCGTGCGCGATGAAGTAGTCGGCCTGCGTGGCGCCGCTCGACACGTCCGGCCGCGCGAAGTGATACGCGCCGCGGATCATGCCGACGTTGTACGACCCGTTGTACTGCTGGGCGAAGTACGCGTTGGTGTAGCCGGTGCCTTCAGTGGCCTTGACGTAGGCGAACCGCGCGCCGTTGGCGTAAGCGGTAGACCAGTCGACGTTGCCCTGGTAGCTCGACACGTCCATGCCGTAGACGACGTCCGCGTGAGCGGGTGCGGCCGAGATGAGCGAACCGGCGGCGACGACGAGGGCGGTGAGCAGGGCTGCACAAAGAGAACGAACTCGAGATATAGAGATCCAGGTCACGTGCCGAAGTCTGGCACAAAACGGACAAATCAGGCAACGGGCCGAGGGAGAACGAGAAGTTTTCCGGTGGTCGCCCGGCCTTCGAGATCGCGGTAGGCATGCTGCGCCTCGTCCAGCGGGTAGCGCCCGCCGATCGAGATGCGCAGTTCGCCGGCGGCGATCGCGCCGAGGATCTCGCCGGAGCGCCAGAGCAGTTCCTCGCGAGTGGCGGTGTAGTGCTTCAGCGTCGGGCGGGTCAGGAACAACGACCCGCCCGAGTTCAGCCGCTGCGGATCGACCGGCGGCACCGCACCGCTCGCGGCGCCGAACAGCGCCATCATGCCGCGCCGTCGCAGCGAGGCGAGCGACGCGTCGAAGGTGGCCTTGCCGACGCCGTCGTAGGCGACATGAACGCCGCCGTTCGACGCATCTCGGATGGCGGCAGCGAGATCGTCCACGTCGTCGTAGCGGATCACGCTGTCGGCGCCGAGGTCGCTCGCGATGGCCGCCTTCGCCGCGGTTCCGACCGTCGCCACCACATGAGCGCCCTTTGCCTTCGCCAGTTGGACGAGCAGCTGACCCATGCCGCCGGCGGCGGCATGCACGAGCACTTCGTCGCCCGGCTGCACCGCATAGGTCGAGTTGACCAGGTAGTGCGCCGTCATGCCCTGCAACATCGCGGCAGCAGCCACCTCCGCGGTGACCCCGTCCGGCACGGGCACGACGTGCTCGGCGGCCACCACCATCGCCTCGGCCATCGCGCCGGAGGCGTCCGCGGTGGCCACCAGGTCGCCGACCGCTACGTCCGTGACGCCGTCGCCGAGCGCGGTGACCCGGCCGGCGCCCTCGCCACCGAGGACGAAGGGTGTCGGGATCGGGTACACGCCCGTGCGCTGGTACACATCGATGAAGTTCACTCCCGCGGCGGCGACCTCGAGGCGCACCTCGCCCGGGCCGGGTTCAGGCAGCGGCCGGGACTGCACCTGCAGCACCTCTTGTCCGCCGTGCGCGGTGACGACTAGAGCACGAATCGAGTTCTCTGCCATGGCTCGAACCTACGACGACTAGATTCGACGCGTGCACGACGTGGTCGCCTACTTACCGAGCCCTTCTCAGAGCGTGTGGCATCTCGGCCCTCTGCCGGTGCGGGCCTACGCGCTGTGCATCGTGGCCGGCATCTTCGTCGCGCTCTGGCTGGCCGCCCGCCGGATGCGCGAGCGAGGTGGCACGAACGACGACGTCTGGGACGTCGCCGGTTGGGCGATCGTGTTCGGCATCATCGGTGGCCGGCTGTACCACGTGGTGACCGATCCGGAGTTGTACTTCGAGGGCAAGCCCGGCACCAGCCCGGTCGATGCGATCAAGATCTGGGACGGCGGGCTGGGCGTCTGGGGCGCGATCGCCCTCGGCGCGTTTGGCGCCTGGATCGGCTGCCGCCGCAAGGGCATTTCGCTGACGGTGTTCGCCGACGTCGCTGCCCCCGGCGTGTTGCTGGCCCAAGGCATCGGCCGATGGGGCAACTGGTTCAACAACGAGCTGTACGGCGGGCCGACGCATCTGCCGTGGGGCCTGCAGATCCACTGCCTCGAGATCACGCAGGGGTACGCGGTGGCCGGCGGTGTCGCCTCCGGCGGTGAGCAGTGTGCGGCCGGATCGACCGTCCTTGCGCAGCACTTCCAGCCGACGTTCCTCTACGAGTCGTTGTGGGACATCGCCATCGCGCTCGTGGTGCTCTACATCGACCGCCGGCGCCGGATCGGGCGCGGCAACGTGATGGCGCTCTACGTGATGGGCTACACCCTCGGCCGGGTGTGGATCGAGGCGCTGCGCAGCGATCATGCCAACCACATCCTGGGCCTCCGGCTGAACATCTGGACGAGCATCCTGGTCTTCCTCGCCGGTCTCGTGTGGTTCGTGCGGCACGGCGGATTCGCCGCGGAACGCGAGGCGACCCCGTACACCCGGCCACGCGACGAGGATCGCGAGGAGGAACCGGCGGATGTCCGATCCGAGGATTGACGTCCCCGAGCTGCCCGACGCCGAGATCCACCACCAGCACCGCGACGTTTCCGGCGGCTGGTTGCGCCCGAGCGTGTTCGGGATGATGGACGGCCTGGTTTCGAACTTCGCCCTGATCGCGGGCGTGGCCGGTGCCGGCGCGTCGTCGACCACGGTGTCGCTCGCGGGCCTGGCCGGACTGGTCGGCGGCGCCTTCTCGATGGCGACGGGCGA
>DASXJN010000053.1:0-3125 GCA_036497365.1 Jatrophihabitantaceae bacterium
ATTCTCGACCCACGTGACCACGGGGCAGACGACCCGTGTGGACGTGCAGCTCGCGCCGAACTAGTGTGCTGATTCGTTAATTCGTGCGCAGTATCGGGCGATGCTGTCGAGGATCTGGTCGGCGGTCTTGGTCCAGACGTAGGGCCGTGGGTTCTCGTTCCAGGTGTTGATCCAGTTCCGGATGTCGGTGTTGAGCGCGCGCACCGAACGGTGGGTGCCGCGTTGCAACTTCTTGGTGGTCAGTTCGCCGAACCAACGCTCGACGAGGTTGAGCCAGGACGAACTGGTCGGGGTGAAGTGCAGCACGAAGCGCGGGTGTGCCAGCAGCCATCGTTTGACCGCCGGGGTCTTGTGGGTCGAGGCATTGTCGAGCACGACGTGGACGTCGAACTCGGCCGGCACCTGCGCGTCGATGGACTGCAAGAACTTCTTGAACTCGATCGCCCGGTGCCGGGCGTGCAGCGAACTGATCACCTTGCCCGAGCTGATGTCCAGCGCGGCGTAGAGGCTCGAGGTCCCGGCGCGGACGTAGTCGTGGCTGGCGCGTGCCGGCGTGCCCGGCAGCATCGGAAAGATCGGCTGCGTTCGGTCCAGAGCCTGGATCTGGGACTTCTCATCCACGCACAGCACCACCGCCGCTTCCGGCGGGTCGAGGTAGAGACCGACGACATCGCGGACCTTGTCGATGAACTGCGGATCCCTGCTCAACTTCCAGCTGTCCTGGCGGTGCGGGTGCAGACCGAAGGCCCGCCAGATCCGCGAGACCGCCGACTGCGACATCCCCAACTCGACAGCCAGCGAGCGGGTCGACCAATGCGTCGCGTCCTTCGGTGTCGTCTCGAGGGTGCGAGTGATCACCGCCTCGACCTGCTCATCGACCACCGTGCGCGGACGTCCCGGCCGCGGCTCATCGAGCACCCCTTCCAGCCGCTGAGCCAAGAACCGGTTACGCCACTTGCGCGCAGTGCCCACCTGTACACCGAGCTTCGCCGCCACCGCCGTGTTGCCCAGCCCGTCAGCCGCAGCCAGCACGATCCGCGAACGCATCGCCACCGCATTCGCGCTCTTGGACCGACGCGCCCACGCCACCAACTGAACTCGCTCGTCCTCGGTCAATTCCACGACAGGAGCAACAGGACTCGGCACCGACCAAGTCTACGAGACTACAGCCGAATTATTGACTCACGACACTAGAGCGGCATGATCAGCAGGTCCAACGACGCCGGCGCCGCGTGCAACTCGTACTGCGGCAGCACACCCGGACCGCACGACGCAGTCCCCAGCCCGTTCTGGCCGACGTCGACGTTCACGTAGACGGCGTCGCGCGGCACCAGGTCGGTGGTGTGCCGCGCCGCCTCGAGATCGGCCGACGTCCACCGCCGCACCGACAGGTCGAACGTGCCGGACACAGCTGAAATACGAACGCCCGAACCGTCCGGCGCAGCAAGCGTCGCCCACCGAACCGCACGGCGATTGCCGTTCTCTTGCGGATACACGTACGGCGTCTGCAGCTCGTCGACCGACAGCGAGTACCGCCCGACCTGCACCGCCTGCGTGCTGTCGGCGTACGCCTCGCCCGGGCCGAGTCCGAACCACGTGACGGACGAGATCGACGCCGGCAAACAGAACAGCATCCCCAGGCGCGGCAGCGGCACGTCCCACGAACCCTCCGGAGTCACCGACCACTCGAGCCGCACACCGTCGCCCGCACCGCTCCACCGGTAGGTCGACACCATGCCCAGATCGGTCGCCGCCGGCGCCGACCGAACCGAAACCTCGAGCGACGAATCTCCGGACACCGAGCGCACCGAATGCGTCACTCGGTCAAGTCCGAGCGCGTGCCACCGCGGCGCGAGCGGCACCCCGTGCTCGCCGCGGTCGTTGTCGGTGGTCGCCCGCCACAGGTCCAGCTGCGGACCGCTCACCGGCACCGACCCGACCCGTTCCAATCCACCGTGCGCAGAGAACCACGCGGGCAGCGGCGCCGAGGCGGGAAGAGACCCGCCGCCGGACAGCTGCCGCTGCGCCGCGCAGAGCTCGTGCCCGGCCGGCGCCCACGGCGTATCAACGGCCAGCACGGCCCGCACGGTCAGCCATTGCTCACCCTCGCCCGCGTTCGGAAATGGTGGCATCGGCACCTCGACCGAAGAACCCGCCGCCACCGACGGCACGGAAAGGACGCCCGACGCCAGCACGCCGGAATCGTCCGCCACCGTCCACTCGAACCGGACGTCGGACAGGTCGGCGAACGCGAGCTTGTTCACGATCGTGACCCGCTTCGCATTCACCGTCAGGCCGGTCGGCGCGTACACCGCCTTGAGCTCGATCAATCCCGGTGACGGTGTGCGGTCGGCGAACACCAGCCCGTCCACCACGAAGTTGCCGTCGTGCAGCATCTCGCCGAAGTCGCCGCCGTAGGCGAACGAGCCGTCGTCGCGCCGGATGCCGTGGTCGATCCACTCCCACACGAACCCGCCCTGGCAGCGCGGGTACTTCTCGAACAGCTGCTGGTACTCGAGCAGTCCGCCCGGACCGTTGCCCATGGCGTGCGCGTACTCGCACTCGATGAACGGGATCGACCGCCGGTGCTCGTCGGCGGCGGGATCCTCGGTGACCGGCTCCTCGAAGAGCCCGATCGCGTCGACCTCGGCATGGGTTGCGTACATGCGGCTGTAGACGTCGACGTAGCTCGAGTCCCAGTCGCCCTCGTAGTGGACCGGACGGGCGGGGTCGCGATCATGCGCCAGCGCAGCCATCGCGGCGAGGTTCGCCCCGTGTCCGCTCTCGTTGCCCAGCGACCACATGATCACGCTGGCGTGGTTCTTGTCGCGCTCGATGGTGCGCGACATACGGTCGAGCAAAGCGGGACGCCACGCAGGATCGTCGCTGGGGTTGCGGCGCCACTCGGTGAAGACGAAGCCGTGCGTCTCGAGGTCGTTCTCGAGGATCACCCACAGCCCGTACTCGTCGCACAGGTCGAGGAAGTCCGGGTGCGGCGGGTAGTGGCTGGTGCGCACCGCGTTCAGGTTGTGCTGCTTGAACAGCTTGATGTCCGCGATCATGTCCGCAGCCGTCACGCTGCGGCCGCGGTCGGAGTTCCACTCGTGCCGGTTCGCGCCCTTGAA
>DASXJN010000054.1:0-52523 GCA_036497365.1 Jatrophihabitantaceae bacterium
CGCCGGCACGCACCTCGTGCGGCTCCGGCCGCATCGCAAGTTCGAACCGAACGACCGGACCCTGGCTGCTCGTTATGGAGCGCCTCGATCAGCCGCATCCTCGATCGGCATCACTTGATCCAGCCCGGTGAGGTCGAGCAGCTGTCGCACCCGCTCGGGAACGCTGCGCAGCACCATGGGCAGACCCATTTCGCGACACAGACGCAGCAGGTCCACGAGCAGGCTGAGGCCGCTCGAGTCGAGCATCTCGACATGCTCGAAGTCGACAACGAAGCTTTCGACGTCCGCGTCGGCGAGCAGTTGCTCGGCCTCGGCGCGAAACGCGTCCTCGGTGAAGAAGTCGACGTCGCCGCGCAGGCTGAGCACGGCCGCGCGCGGCGTTTCCGATGTCGAGGGCGTCGTCATGTCTGCGGGTTGCCGATCAGCGCTGCTCGATCGTGAACACACGGTGCAAGCCAGTGCGCTTGAGCAGCGCGTCAGCTCTCGGCGGGACATTCGCAAGCACCATCGCCAACCCGGCATCGCGCGTCGTGCTGTGCAGATGTACCAGCAGGCCGAGGCCGCTCGAGTCGATGGTCTCGACGCCTGCCATGTCGGCGATCAGCGCCTTCGCGCCGGTCGCGGCGATGATCTCGTCTGCCGCGCTTCTGTAGTCGCCCTGGGTCAATGCGTCGACGTCGCCTACCAGACGGAGGACGGCCGGCTCTTCCATCCCTCCCGTTGCCATGTTTTCGACTGTATCGGGCACGGCGCACAGCGTCATCGACGTGTCCCATGCCGTGGTCCGCGCGCTCATCCGCGGACGACTTCCAAAATCGGTGACCGCGGTGGGATGGTCACCTCGGCCCAGACCTGCTTCGTACCCTTCTGCGTCGCGACGCCCCACTCCGTACTCAGCGCGGCGACGATGAGCAACCCCCGGCCCTTCGTGTCCTCCGGCCCGGGCGTGACCGGGGCGACCGTCCCGGACGCATCGTCGGTCACCTCGATCCGCACCGAGGTCGGCCCGAGTCCCAGATAGAGCTCGATCTCGGACGAGCCGGCTGTGACCGCGTTGGTGACCAGTTCGCTGGCGATCGCCGCCGCGTCCTGCACCGCCTCGTCGACGTCGGACCGCCCGTCGAGCACCGACGCCAGGCGGCGCGTACAGAAGTTGCGTGCCTGGCCCACGGAGAGCGGGTGCGGACGGAGCGGCTTGACGACCTCCCAGGCCATGTCCGCTCCGATCGAAGGATTCGTCCGGGGCTGATGCGGGCGCACCACATGCCGCACCATCTGCCCTGTCCAGATCGTGCTACCCGGCCGACAAGGCGTCCAATCGGAAGTGCGGGGAACGCCTCAGGTGGTTTCGCCGTCGCGCGGACCGTTGGGGTCCTGGTCGTGGGACTGTTCGCGCGCCCGGCGACGCTGCTCCTCGGCCCGCTTGCGCAGACCGGCGAGGAACTCGTCGTCGTCGTCCGGATTGCTCGGCACGTAGCGGCCGGGCCGGTCGTACTCGGGAAAGCGTCCGGAAGCACCGCGCGGCTTCTGCGCAGCTGCCGAGGTGCGGTCCCACGGCCGGCCGGCGACCAACCACGCGATCGACCCGATCAGCGAGAACAGCAGGACGATGAAGACCCAGGCGAGCTTCGGCAGGTTGCGGCAGGCGTACTCAGGCGTCATCAACACGTCGATGAAGCAGAACACCCACAAACCGAGCAGGATCAGCCCGCCCAGTCCGTCGAAGTAGAGCATGCCGCCTCCCACACAATCGATCTCGGATTCACTACGGTAACGCGTCCCGCCAGCCGGTCGCTCCCGAGCCGGGCGGTAAGTTCCACCCGTGCCGCGCCTTGCCGAGATTCGGTCCGTGCTGGACGGCTGGTTCGACCCCGATTGGGCCGAATCGTGGGACGCCGTCGGGCTGGTCTGTGGCGATCCCGGCGATTCGGTCGAGCGCATAGTCCTAGCGGTCGATCCGGTGCCGGTCACCGTCGACGAGACGATCGCGCGAGGAGCCCAGCTGTTGGTGACCCACCACCCGCTGCTGCTCTCCGGGGTGCACGGCATACCCGTCGACGACCCCAAGGGCGCGCTTGTCCATCGCATGATCCGCAACGGTGTCGCCCACCTCGTGGCGCACACCAACGCCGACGTGGCCGATCCCGGAGTCTCGGACGCCCTGGCCGAGCGGCTCGGGCTGCGGGACCTGCGCGTCCTCGAGCCGCAGGACGGCGAAGCCGTCGACAAGCTGGTCGTCTTCGTCCCTGTCTCGCGTGCCGACCGGCTCATCGACGCACTCGCCGCAGCAGGTGCGGGCGGCATCGGCAACTACGACCGGTGCGCCTGGACGACCGAGGGCACCGGCACGTTCCGTCCACTGCCCGGCGCCGACCCGGCTATCGGCACCGTCGGAGCGATCGAGGTGGTACCCGAGGCCCGAGTCGAGATGGTCGTGCCGGCCCGCCGCCGGGCCGCGGTCGTGGCCGCGCTGCGCGACGGGCATCCCTACGAGGAGCCGGCGTTCGATCTGCTTGCGCAGGCGCCGCTGCCGTCCCGCCGCGGGTCCGGACGGATCGGCGCGCTGCCCGCGCCGATCACGCTGCGCGAGTTCGCCGGCGTCGCCGCCGAGCGCCTGCCGGCGACCGCGTGGGGGGTGCGCGCCGCGGGCGATCCAGGTCGGCCGATCAGCACGGTTGCCGTGGCCGGTGGTTCCGGCGGATACCTGGCCGCGACCGCTCGCGCCGCCGGCGCGGACGTGCTGCTCACCGCCGATCTCAAGCACCATGCCACGGTCGAGGAGGTCGACGAACGGGGTGGCGATGGCATCGCCTTGGTCGACGCGGCGCACTGGGCGACCGAGGCACCGTGGCTCGATGCCCTGGCCCTGCGCCTGGCCGACCACTTCGGCACTAGCGTGGATGTGCACGTCTCACGCCGGGTCACCGATCCGTGGACGTTGCACGCACCGTCGACGCAGTCGTCGCACCCGTTCCACCCGGAAGGCCGCACGTGAACGCAGACCCCGCCGCCCAACTACGGCTGCTCGACCTGCAGGCGGCGGACACCGCCCTGGCGCAGCTCGCGCACCGGCGCCGCACGCTGCCGGAACTGGCGGCGCTCGCGGAACGCGAACAGCGCGCGGCTGACCTGGCCAACGACCTCATCGATGCCGAGACACGCGCGTCAGACGTTGCCGATGAGCAGAACCGGCTGGAGAAGGAGGTCGACACAGTGCGGGCCCGCGCCGCTCGGGACGAGCAACGTCTGCAAGCCGGTGGATTGCCGGCCAAGGAGTTGGAGGGTCTGCAACACGAAGTCGCGACGCTCGCGCGGCGGCAGTCGACTCTCGAGGACAACGTGCTCGAGGTGATGGAGCAGCGTGAGGAGGTCGATGCGGCTCTGGCCGAACTGGTGGCGCAGCGCACCGTCCTGCAGGGCGAACAAGCCGAGCTGGAAGCGGCGCGCGACAAGGCGTTCGTCGAGATCGAGGCTTCGGTCGGCGAGCGCACCGCTGAGCGCACGACGGTCGCGGGACAGATCCCGGCGGACCTGTTGAGCCTCTACGAGCGTGCACGCGAACACGGCGGCGGAGTCGGCGCCGCCATGCTGCGGCAGCGCCGCTGCGAGGGCTGCCGGATCGAGCTCGCCGGCAGCGAACTGTCTGCCGTGCGTACTGCCGCGCCGGACGAGGTGGTGCGGTGTGACAACTGCCGCCGGATCCTGGTGCGGACGGACGAGTCCGGTATATGACTGATGGTCTTCGCGTCGTCGTCGAGGCCGACGGCGGGTCGCGCGGCAATCCCGGTCCGGCCGGCTACGGCGCGGTCGTGCTCGACTCCGGCGCAGACGAGGTGCTGGCCGAACGCAGCGATTCGATCGGCGTGGACACCAACAACGTCGCTGAGTACCGCGGCCTGATCGCCGGCCTCGAAGCAGCGGCCGAAATCGGCGCCGAATCCGTCGCGGTGCGGATGGATTCGAATCTTGTCGTGCAGCAGATGAACGGCGCGTGGCGGATCAACAAGCCGGAGCTGCGCGCACTCGCGGCGCGCGCGAACGAACTCCGGCGCGCGTTCGCCGAGGTCACCTTCGCGTGGATACCGCGCGCGCAGAACGCGCGCGCCGACGCGCTCGCCAACGCGGCGATGGACGCAGCGGCCGGCAAACCGCCGCGGGCGCGGGCGACATCGCCGAAGGCGCCGCTGGCGGCAGGCCAGTCGTGGACGCCACCGACGGGTCCGCGCACCCGGCTGGTCATCGTGCGGCACGGCGCGACCGAGCACTCGGCCGACAATCGGTTCTCCGGCCACAACGACCTGCCGTTGAACGCGCGAGGCCGAGCGCAGGCCGCTGCACTCGCGGCGCGGGAATTCCCCGATGTCGCCGCGGTGGTGACGTCACCGATCCGTCGGGCACACGAAACCGCTGAACGGCTGGCCGGCGCGCTGCGCGTGCCGTTGTCGGTGAACGACGACTTCGCTGAACTCGACTTCGGCGTCTTCGAAGGACTCACCCTGGCCGAGGCGAGTGAGCGGCACCCGGAGGCACTTGCGGCGTGGACGGCATCGCCCGACACCGCACCGCCCGGCGGGGAGTCGTTCGCCGAACTCGCGCAGCGGGTGCGGCGCGGGCGCGACACGATCGTCGGCCGGTTCCCGGACGCGACGGTCGCCGTGGTCACGCACGTGACCCCGATCAAGATGCTCGTCCGCGCAGCGCTCGATGCACCGTTGTCGAGCATCTACCGGATGTACCTCGACACCGCGTCGGTGAGCATCGTCGACTATCTCGCCGACGGCGCTGCGGCGCTGCGCCTGTTCAACGACACGTCCCACGACACCTCTCACGCGCCGAGCAGCTGACCGCCGGCCCACAGCGCCAACGTCGTTGCGGCCAGCATGGCCGGCACGGTCAGCAGGCCGAGCAGGTGGAACTGCCGAGCACTCGGCTTCGCGTCGTCGGGCAGCAACCGCCGCCACAACAGAGTGGCGAGCGATCCGCCGTAGGTCGCATTCGGCCCGATGTTCACTCCGAGCAGCATCGCCAGCAGGAGCAGCGGTTGACCGGTCACGAGCGGGACGAGTGCCAGTGTCGCCGGCAGATTGTTCACGAGGTTCGCCAGCACTGCTGAAAGGAACGTGACCGCGAACAGTGCGGGCAACCCTGAGCCGTCCGGCACCAGTTGCTGCAGCTCATGACCGAGGCCGTGCCGCGTCACCCCGTCGACGATGATTGCGAGTGCGAGGACGAACAGGCAGAAACCCGGGCTGGCTTCCTGCGCCAGGCGCAGCGGTTGCATCGAGCGATCCCGCACCCGGGGAAGGAGGAGTAGCAGGCATCCCCCGACCGCTGCCCACGCCGGGCTCTCGCCGAAGGAGGAGGTGAGTACGAACCCGACGATGGTGACCGCGAGCACGGTCAGCGCATACCGCGGCGCGGGGGTGAGGTCGGCATCGGCCGGCCTGGGTTGCTCCGGCAGGTCGCTTCGGAAGAACGTGCGCAGCCCGAGCCACTCGGCCGCACACGCGACCAGCCAAGGCAGCACCATCAGCCCCGCGAACCGTCCGAATGACAGGCCGCTCGCACCGAACGCGAGCAGGTTCGTCAGGTTCGACACCGGAAGCAACAACGAGCCGCTGTTCGCGAGATGCGTGCAGGCATAGGCATGTGGACGAACCGGCGCGCGTAGGCGACGAGCGGTCGCCAGCACGACGGGCGTCAACAGCACAACCGTCGCGTCGAGGGTGAGCACAACCGTCACTGATGCGGCCAGCCCGACGACAACGACGAGCAATCGGCGTGCCCGTCCGCCGCTGTATCGAGCGGCGCGCATGCCCAGGTAGTCGAAGACCCCGGCTTCGGCACAGAGATTGCCGAACACCAGGATGGCGGCGAGGAATCCGACCGTCGGGCCGATCTCGCGCAGCCGGTCCAGCGCCTCATGCCCGCCGACGATGCCGAGCGCAGTCACCAGAGCGGCACCGGGAACCGCGACCACCGCTTCGCTCAGGCCCCGCGGACGCACGACCGCAGTGACCAGGCTCAAGGCGAGAACGGCGACGGCGACCGCTTCCGCCCCGGCGCCGTTCACGCTCGGCACGCTACCCAGTCGCCGCGATCGCGTAGCATTCCAAGCGCGGCGGGCGAGCCGGTCGGGCGGCCGCGTCGGAACCTCCGGGTTCCGCCGAGGAAAGTCCGGGCTCCATAGGGCAGGGTGGTTGCTAACGGCAACCCGGGGCGACCCGCGGGACAGTGCCACAGAAAACAGACCGCCAGCGGCAACGCTGGTAAGGGTGAAACGGCGGTGTAAGAGACCACCAGCGTCGTGAGCGATCGCGACGGCTCGGTAAACCCCACCAGGAGCAAGGTCAAGAAGAGCGCACCGGTCCGCCGGGGCGTTCGCGCAGACGTTCGAGGGCGGCCCGCCCGAGTCTGCGGGTAGACCGCTGGAGCTTGTCGGCAACGGCAAGCCGAGATGGATGGCCGCCGCCGGCGCTTATGCGCCGGCACAGGACCCGGCTTACAGACTGACTCGCCCGCCGCCTCTTCCGGAAAGCCCGGTGCCCGGAATTCTGGCGAAGAACGATCGAGGTAAACGCCGCTAGACGATTAGGCGGAGCTTTCGATATGCGCCGGCTGTGCGCACCGGGCCGGCGCATTCTCGATCAATGGGCGGCGTCGAAAGCCTCGAGTACCTCGGTCGCGACCCGGCCTCGCGGCGCAACCGAGTAACCGTGTGCGCTTGCCCAGGACCGCACTGCGGACAGGTCGTGCTTGCCCGAGACCCTGGCGCGGCCGCCGCGGGTACGCGATGCACGTACTTTTCGGGCATGCCCGACGTAGGGCGCCATCACCTTTTCGAATGCCCGGGTGTTGGACTTGGAAAGGTCGATCTCATATGCCGATCCGTCGAATGAGAACGAGACGGTGCCTTCGGCCCTGGAGCCATCGAGATCATCGGTGTACTCGACGGTCGTCACTACTTTTTTGGCCACGGGAATCCCTTCATTGAACCGGCGTCCCAGGAACACACGGTGGTCCGAAGAATGCTAGTCAACAATTTTGGCAAATGCGAGCCGGGTACCAGGAAATATGCCGGAAAGAATGCCTCGCGCGCGCACAACTTCAGGGGAAGGTCAGGGAAGAACCCGATACCGCAATGGCCCGGCTAGGACGACGCTGTCGGCATGCTCGAAGACGGTATCCAGGCGCGCCACCTCACCAAGCGGTACGGATCGACGACGGCGGTGGACGATCTGTCCTTCGGCGTCCGGCCCGGGATGGTGACCGGCTTCTTGGGCCCGAACGGTGCAGGCAAGTCGACGACGATGCGGATGATCCTCGACCTCGATGCGCCGACCGGTGGCTCGGTAACGGTCGCCGGCCGGCGCTACCGTGAGCACCCGCACCCGCTGCACGTGGTCGGCGCGGTGCTCGAGTCCCGCGCCATGCATCCCGGGCGCACTGCCTACGACCACCTCCGCGCACTCGCGGAGAGCAACGGGATCGCGTGTCGGCGCGTCGACGAAGTGCTCGACCTCGTCGGTCTCACGGCGGTGGCCCGCCGCCGGGCGCGCGGCTTCTCGCTCGGCATGAGCCAGCGTCTCGGCCTGGCCGCCGCCCTACTCGGTGATCCACCGGTGATCCTGTGCGACGAACCCGTGAACGGGCTGGATCCCGAGGGCATCCACTGGATCCGGACGATGCTGCGCAGCCTGGCCGCGGACGGGCGCACCGTGTTCGTGTCGAGCCATCTGATGAGCGAGATGGCCGAGACCGCCGATCATCTGATCGTCATCGGTCGCGGGCGGCTGATCGCCGATGCGAGCGTTGCCGAGGTGATCACCAGCGCAGGCCGGGCGACCACCACCGTGCGCACGCCCGACGTCGCGCGCATGGTCGCCCTCGTCGATCGCGCCGGCGGTGCGGTGACCACCGAGTCGGACGGACGGCTCGTCGTCACCGGATTGACCGCGGCGCAGGTCGGTGATCTCGCTGCGGCGCACGGGGTCGCACTGCACGAGTTGTCACCAAGCCAACCGTCCCTCGAAGCGGCCTTCCTGGAACTGACCCGAGACGCCGTCGAGTACGGAGCGGCGTGATGACCACCCTTGTACCGGTCCTTCGCTCGGAATGGACGAAACTCCGCTCGCTGCGCTCGACGGTGGCCTGCTTCGCCGTCGTCGTACTCGCGATGATCGGCCTGGCCGTGTTCATGGGTGCGCGTTGGGCACACCAGTCAGGCGCGATCGCGAGTTCCTTCGACGCGACCGACGTGAGCCTCAGCGGCGTGTACATCGCCGAGCTCGTCGTGGGCACCCTCGGCGTCCTCGTCATCGCGTCCGAGTACGGGACCGGCCTGATTCGTGCGACGTTCGCGGCGGTGCCGCGTCGCCGGCGGGTGCTGGTTGCGAAGGCCTCGGTGGTGACCGCCGGTGTGGTGGTCGTCGGCGAACTCGCGAGCTTCGCCTCGTTCACGTTGTGCCAGGCGTTGCTCGAGCACAAGCAGGCCGGCCTTTCGCTGGCCGATCCCGGCGCACTGCGCGCGGTCGCCGGCTCGGGGCTGTACCTGGGCGCGGTTACCTTGCTGGGGTTCGGCCTCGGCAGCGCGATACGCAACACCGCGGGCGCACTGTCGACCTTCTTCGGCGTGATGTTCGTCCCGACCGCGCTCGTCGACCTGCTGCCGACCTCCTGGCGCAATGTCCTGATCAATTACATGCCGGCGAACGCCGGCAGCCAGATCTTCACCGTCGATCGCGTCCACGGCGCATTAGGACCTTGGCAGGGTCTCGGTGTGTTCTGCTGTTATGCGGCGGTCGCGCTGCTGCTCGGAATGGGTTTGGTGAGCGTGCGCGACACCTGACTGCGGACGCGGTCACGGATGGCGGTCGGCGAGGACGCAGAACTCGTTGCCCTCCGGATCGACGAGCACGACCCAGCTCGCCTCGCCCTGGCCGACGTCGGCGGAGCGTGCACCCAGCTCGAGCAGCCGCCGCACCTCGTCGTGCTGGTCCCGGTCGGCCGGGTTGACGTCGATGTGCAGCCGGTTCTTGACGGTCTTGCCCTCGGGTACCCGCGCGAAGGTGAGCGCCGGCGGGACCGGGCCGGGCCGGCTCTTGCCTTCGGGCACGGCGGGGGAGCCGATGATGACGATTCCCTCGCCGCTGTCCTGCACCTCGTAGCCGAGGACGGCGCACCAGAACTGCGCGAGACCGGCGGGGTCGGCGCAGTCGATTGCCAGCTCGGTGAACTTGCTGGTCACCGGCGTACCTCCTATGCGAACATATGTTCGTGACCGTCGAACGGCGCATCCTGCACGCCGACCTCGACTCGTTCTACGCCTCTGTCGAGCAGCGTGATGACCCGAGGCTGCGCGGGCGTCCGGTGGTCGTCGGCGGCGGCGTCGTGCTCGCGGCCAGTTACGAGGCGAAGGCCTACGGGGTGCGCTCGGCGATGGGCGGCCGGCAGGCTCGGCAGCTGTGCCCGCACCTGGTGGTCGTCCCGGCCCGGTTCGAGGCCTACGTCGAGGCCAGCAAGGCGGTGTTCGAGATCTTCGAACGGACCACGCCGTTGGTCGAGGGAATCTCGATCGACGAGGCCTTCCTCGACGTCACCGGGCTGCATCGGGTTTCCGGCACGCCGTTGGAGATAGCGACAACGCTGCGCCGCGAGGTGCGCGAACAGGTGGGCCTGGCGATCACGGTGGGCGTCGCGCCGACCAAATTCCTGGCGAAGGTGGCCAGCGGCGTCGCCAAGCCGGACGGGTTGCTCGTCGTCCCGTCGGGCGGGGAGTTGTCGTTTCTCCACCCGCTGCCCGTGGAGAAGTTGTGGGGCGTCGGCCGGGTGACGGGTGCGAAGCTGCGTGAACGCGGCGTGCTGACGGTCGGCGACGTCGCCGCGATCGAGGAACGGGCATTGATCGCACTGTTGGGACGTGCCTCCGGTCGGCACATCGCCGCACTCGCCGCCAATCGCGACCCGCGGCCGGTGCACGTCGGTCGGCGCCGCCGCTCGATCGGGGCGCAGCGCGCGCTGGGCGTGCGGCGCAACCCCATGCCCGAGATCGACGCGGCGCTGGTCGGTCTCGTCGACCGGGTCTGCCGCCGGCTGCGCAAGGCGGAGCGGGTGTGCCGCACCGTCGTGCTCCGGCTGCGATTCCACGACCTCACCCGCATCACCCGGTCGCACACGGTGCCGCGACCGACCGATGCGACCGACCTGGTGCTCGAGACCGCACGCGCTCTGCTGGCGCTCGCGGCGCCGCTGATCCACGACGGCGGCTGCAGTCTCGTCGGGGTGTCGCTGACCAACCTGGGCAATGCTGACGATCCGCTGCAGCTGGAGTTGCCGTTCGGTGCCCGCGCACCGCGACGCATCGACCTCGCGGTCGACGGCGTGCGCGAGCGATTCGGCACTGCGGCGATCACGCGCGGTGTGCTGCTCGGACGCGGCGAGGGTATGACCGTGCCGATGCTGCCGGACTAACCGCTGCTGGTTAGCGTGGACGCGTGCACAGCAGCGCCGCCGACTGGTTCTCGCGCTCGACCAGTCGAGCCGGCGACTGGCCGATCGCACGACTGCTCGCCGACAAGGCCGACACGACGATCAGTGTGGTGATCCCGGCGCGGAACGAGGCGCCGACCATCGGCGGCATCGTGGCCGGAATCCGCGACCGGCTCATCGACGAGCACCCTCTGGTGGACGAGCTGGTGGTGATCGACTCCGACTCGTCCGACAACACGGCCGAGCTGGCGCATGCCGCCGGCGCGCAGGTGTACGAGGCGCGTGCGGTCCGCCCCGAGCTGGGCAGGTATCCGGGCAAGGGCGAGGCGTTGTGGAAGTCCCAATTCGTCACGCGCGGTGACGTGCTCGTGTTCATCGACGCCGACCTGACCCAGTGGGGCACGCACTTCGTCACCGGACTGCTCGGTCCGCTGCTCTCGAATCCGTCCGTGCAGCTGGTCAAGGGTTTCTACGACCGACTGCTGGACGACGGCTCGACCGCGCACACTCCGCAGGGCGGCCGCGTGACCGAACTGGTCGCGCGTCCACTGTTGAACCTGCGCTGGCCGGCGTTGTCGGCCGTGGTCCAGCCGTTGGCGGGGGAGTGGGCGATCCGGCGGTCGACGTTCGCCACGCTGTCGGTGCCGGTCGGATACGGGATCGAGATAGCGACCTTGCTCGACGTGTTCCTCGCGTCCGGCCTGCCGGCCGTCGCACAAGTGGACCTCGGCGCCCGGGCGCACGCACATCAATCGGTACACGACCTCGGCGTGATGGCGGCCGAGGTCATCGCGGTGGCGGGCCGGCGGCTCGGGCTGGCCGAGATCGAGTCGTCCGAGTTGTGGCAGTTCGATCGCGGCAGCGAGCCGCCGTGGCGCTCGCGCGCGGTACCGGTGGCCGAGCGGCCACCGGTGATCTCGATTCGGAGCGACGATGCTGCAACTGGGTAGGCGCCGGTTCGCCGACGAGGAACTGCTCGTCATGGCGATCGTGAACCGCACACCGGACTCGTTCTACGACAAGGGTGCGACGTTCGAGTTCGACGTGGCGCTGGACCGCGTGCGCGCGGTCGTCGGCGAGGGTGCCGACATCGTCGACATCGGCGGCGTGAAGGCGGCGCCCGGAACGACCGTGACCGTCGAGGACGAGATCGAACGAACCGTGCCGTTCGTGGCCGCGGTGCGTGCGGAGTTCCCGTCCGTCGCGATCAGCGTCGACACGTGGCGCGCTCCGGTGGCCGAAGCGGTGTGTGCCGCCGGAGCCGACGTGCTCAACGATGCGTGGGGTGGCTGGGACCCGGAGTTGGCCGCAGTCGCCGCGACGTTCGGTGCGGCGTTGGTGTGCACGCACGCCGGCGGTGTAGAGCCACGCACCCGTCCACACCGCGTCGAGTACTCCGACGTGATGGCCGACGTCCTGCAGCGCACGGTCGGCGAGGCCGAGCGTGCGGTGGCACTCGGAGTGTCGCGCGAGTCGGTGCTGATCGACCCCGGGCACGACTTCGGCAAGAACACCAGGCACTCGCTCGAGGTCACCCGCCGGCTCGAGGAGATGGTGGCGACGGGGTGGCCGGTGCTGGTGTCGCTGTCGAACAAGGACTTCGTCGGCGAGACGCTCGGCCGTGCCGTCGGCGAACGGCTGATCGGCACGCTCGCCACGACATCGGTTTCGGCGTGGCTGGGTGCGCGGGTGTTCCGCGCTCACAACGTCAGCGAGACCCGGCAGACGCTGGACATGATCGCGACGATCCAGGGGATCCGCGAGCCGGTGCGCACCATCCGCGGTCTCGTCTGACCGCGCGGTCGAGGGCTCAGTCGCCTTCGACCACAGGATGGATCTCGTCGGCGAGCAGGCCGTGTGCCTCGCGGTGCACCGACTCGGCGGCGAGCTCGTCCGGTGCTTCGACCAGGCAGAAGATCTGGCCCTTGGACTCGTCGACCCAGTACCGCAGATAGTGCACACCGTGCGCGTCCTGGACCGCCAGGTCGGCGGCGTGCGCCTTGGCGACGTCTTCGGCCGACACCGCGCCGTCAAGATGATGGACGTCCATGAACAGTGCCATTGCTACCTCCGATGTGGTTTGTGCGAGCCATCGCCCGTGAGGCAAGCACACCGGAGATGACACGGGTCCGGCATCGGGACAGTTCCCTATGTTTCGAGGCCGATGCCCTGCTCGCGTGCGGCCGCGACCGCGCGCCCACGACTGGGCTCGCCCAGCTTGCGCAGGATCGACGAGATGTGGTGGCCGACCGTCTTGGTCGAAAGGAACAGGCGCCGGCCGATCTCCGCGTTGGTCAGCCCGCGTGCCACGAGAGCGAGTACCTCGACCTCACGCGGTGTCAGCAACGCCGCGTTGCGACGCGTCGCAGTGCGTGGCCCACGCGCGACGGCCAGGTTTCGCTCGAACCGGGTGCGGGCGATCGCCGCGGCGACGCCCGGCGCGCCCAGCGACGACACGATGATCAGCGACTCGCGTGCCCGGCGCAGGTCGGGATCGCATCCCTTCGCGAGCGCCACCCACAGCGGGCAGCCCAGCTCGCGCCAAGCCTCGGCAGCCTCGTCCCACACGCCGGCCAGCATCAGCTCGAACACCGGAGCCACCTGAGCCGGCGGCTCGACATGGACGCCGCCGAGCTCGGCCCACCACAACAATTCGCCGAGCTGCCACGGATTCCCCCGTGTCGCGGCCATCGGCAACACCGACGTCACGAGCTCGCCAACCGCGCCGGTGTCGCCGGTCAACCAGGCCACTTCGGCGCGCGCGATCGTCGCGGGCAGCATCCGCTGGCTCTCGCCCGTCTCGGCAGCAAGCTCGGTCGCCTCTGCCAACGGGGCGTCGTGGTCGAGCTGACGTCGGGCCGACACCCGGGCCAGCACCAGCGCGGCCTGGATGCGCGAGATCGGCGCCAGGTCGGCATGGCCGAGGATGCGCGCGGACAGCGCGAGAGCCTCGTCGTAGTCGCCACGCTCGGCGAAGACGATCGCTCGCCAGCCGCTCATGTATCGGCTCCACGAATCCAGATCACGGTCGTCGCAGTACGCGATGCCCGCATCGAGACGCTCCTCCGCCTCGGCCAATCGCCACCTCCGGGTTGCGACGCTGCCCAGGTTGGTGAACGCCCGAGCGGCATGCTCGTGCGCGTCCGCCTCGAGGGCGAGGGCGAGACTCTGCTGGATCATGCGCAGCCCTTCGGCGTCGCCCGCTTGCTCGCAGGTCGCCGTCCCGACGTTGTTCAGGGCGTGGATCTCGATCTCACGGTCGCCGATCCGCGCGGCCACCGCCAAGGCGCGACGCCCCCAGTCGGTCGTCGCCGCGGTGTTGCCCGCCAGCATCATCAGCTGCGACATGTTGCTGTATGCCATGCCGAGTTCATGACCGTCGCCCAACGGCTCGAGGGCCGCGATCGCTTTCTCGGCATAGCGTTCGCTGTCGACGTTCTGCCCGAGGAACCACGTCAACCTGGACAGCCGGCGCTGAGCGGCACCCAGGGCGGCGGCGTCATCGGCAACCTCGTAGGCATCCGCCGCCTGCCGCATCGCGGCAAGCGCCTCGGGTAGCTGATCGGTGAGATAGCACTCGTAGGCCAGCGCATCGGCCAGTTCCGCCCGTTCCCGCAACGCTAGATGCGGCACACGAAGCGCCATCCGATATTGCGCCGCCGACTCGTGGTGCGCTCCGAGGTCGGCGGCCCGCCGAGCCGCGATACGTGCGTGCCGGAGCAGAACCTCCCATTCGGCGCATCCGGCGGCGTGATAGGCGATCGCGCGTGCATCGGTCGAGCCGCCGGCGAGCAGTTCGTGCAGCGCTGCACGATGCACGGCGCTGCGCTCCGACCCCGACAACGTCTCGAGGACGGCCAGGCGCGCAAGCTCATGGCGGAACGCGCACTCATCGTTCTCCACGACGAGTACGCCGTGCGCGATGCATTCGTCGAGCGCCGACTCCGGTTCGCCGACGACCAGTGCGAGCGTGCGCGGATCAACGCGGGTGCCGAGCACTGCGGCGCCGGCCAGGACGTGCTGCGCTGCAGGGGTCAATCGCGACGACCGGGCAAGGACCGCGTCGCGTACGGTCGTCGGCACGGTTGCCGCACCCGCCGCCAGAACCTCGGTGACGAAGAAGGGATTCCCACCGGTACGGCCGTGCAGGTCGGTCGGATCGATCGTCAGCTCGGCCGCCTCGACGAGGCGCGCGACGCCGGCGGTGGACAGCGGCGTCAGATCCATCCGGACGACCCCGGCGGCTGCCGCCAGATCGCCCATCACCACAGCGAGCCGGTGCCGGGGCGGGACGTCCTCGTGGCGATAGGTCGCGACCACGAGCAGTGGCATGCCCTCCAGCCGGCGACCCAGGTACCGGACGACGTCAAGAGTTGCTTCGTCGGCCCAGTGCACGTCCTCGAGCACGAGCAGGGTGGGCTCGCGTGCCAACAACTCGCGCGCTGCATGGAACAGGCTGAGCTTGCCCCGGGCCGCGATGTCATCGGTTACGCGCGCGAGTTCCGGCGCTGCCTCGAGCAGGGCGCCCAACGCGGCCGCGGTGGTGACGTCGTCCGCGTAGCCGCATCGAACCGTCGACCGACCGCGCGCCGTTTCGATGACGTCGCGGACCAGCGACGATTTGCCGACGCCGGCCTCGCCGCCGAGGAAGACCAGGCGCCCATGACCTTCCAGTGCGTCGCGGATGAGGCGGTCGAACTCGGCTGTCTCACGCTCCCTTTCGACGAGCACGGACTCATTGAACCGCGAACGCGGCAGGCTGCCCACGGGCTCAGGCGTTGCGAGCGATCTGTTCGAGCCGATCGCGGTAGGCCTCCCATCCGCCGTCCGGCACCCACAGATTGGTGACCTCCTCGCGCAACCCGGCAACTCCGTCGATCATTTCGCGCACGATGTCCATGTGCCCGGCGTGGCGGTTCGTCTCGGCGATGACGTGGACCAGGATCCGGTGCAGGGTGACCTCGTTGCGCTCGGCGGGCCACCACGGTACGTGTCCGATGTCGTCCAGCGAGAGCGTCGCGATCGTCTCGTCCGCGTGCTCCCACACCCGCCGGTAGTACCCGATGATGAACTCGGCGGTCTCATCCGCAGTGACCCACATGTCCGAACTCGAGTCGTCCTCCGACCAGGCCGGTGGCTCCGGGAAGGGACGGTCGAACGTGTCGCCGAAGTAGCCGGCCTCGACGCTGGCCAGGTGCTTGACCAGTCCGAGCAGGTTCGTCCCGGTCGGTGTCATCGGACGCCGCAGGTCGTACTCGGACAGACCGTCCAGCTTCCACACCACCGCCTCACGAACGACCTGCAGGTAGCGGACGAGGTCTTCCTTGGCGTCGGGCTGGGTCATACCTGGCAGCCTGCCACCACCGGCACAGCCGTTATCACGGTCGCTCGGGCAGGATCGGCAGTCGCGACGAGATGGCGTTCGCTGCCCCGACGACCGGCTTGACGAAGCTGCGCGGGTCCTTCCGGCCGACGGTGACGACTACAGAGACCGCGGCGACAACGCGCCGTGTGCGATCACGAATCGGCGCCGCGACCGACACCGACACTGTCTCGATCTGCCGGTCGCTGATGACGTAGCCGTCGCGGCGCACGTCGGCCAATGTGCGCCTGACCCGGCGCGGGTCGGTCACCGTGAATCGGGTGAAACGTGCCAGCGGTGCGGCGAGCACCTCGTCCTGCACCTCGATCGGCGCGTGCGCAAGCAGCACCAGGCCGACGCCACTCGCGTGGACCGGCAATCTGCTGCCCGGGCGGGTGACGATGTGCACGGACTCGGGACCGCTGAGCCGGTCGAGATAGACAGCCTCCAAGCCGTCGAGTACTGCCAACTGCACGTTCTCGCGCGTCGTCGCGTACAACTCCTGCAGATAGGGCAGCGCCGCCTCGCGCAGGTCGACGGCTCGCGAGGCGGTCGACGCGATCTCCCACAGCCGCAGCCCGATCCGGAACTGATGGTCCTGATCGCGCTCGAGCAACCCGTGCCGGGTCAGCTCTCCGGTCAGGCGGTGCACCGTCGTGAGCGGGAGGGCGGTGCGGCGCGCGATCTCGGACAACGTCATCGCGTTGTGCGCGGTGTCGAACGCGCTGAGGACGGTCGCCACGCGGGCCGTCACCGTCGGTCCGGCCACGGTGTACCTCACTTCCGCTCACCGGAAAGCATAGGACGAGAGGGGCAGCGGTGTTGCAGGCTCGAAAGATGCGTACGCAGGTCGCCGTCGTCGGTGCCGGTCCCGCCGGGCTGGTGCTCTCGCAGCTGCTGCACCTGCAGGGCGTGGACTCCGTGGTGCTCGAGCGACGCGACCGCGCCTATGTCGAGGCCCGGGTGCGCGCCGGAGTGCTCGAACACGGCACCGCCGAGACGCTGCGCGAGGCGGGCGTCGGCAAGCGCATGGACGACGAGGGCATGCCGCACGACGGCACGGAGCTGCGGTTTCGCCGGCAACGGCACCGCATCGACTTCCGCGAGCTCACCGGTCGCGGCATCCTCGTCTACGGCCAGCAAGAGGTCGTGAAGGACGTCATCGCCGCGCGGCTCGACGCGGGCGGCGACATCCGTTTCGAGATCGACGACATCACCCTGCACGATCTCGATACGGATCGGCCGTCCCTGCGGTTCACCGAGAACGGCGAAGCGCAGCGGATCGACGCCGATTTCGTGATCGGCGCCGACGGTTTCCACGGCATCAGCCGCGACCTCCTACCCGGACTCGAAGTGTTCGAGCGCGGGTACCCGTTCGGCTGGCTCGGCATTCTCGCCGAGGCGCCGCCGTCGTCGCACGAGCTCATCTACTGCCGCTCGGACAACGGCTTCGCGCTGCACTCGATGCGCTCGCCCACCATCACCCGGATGTACCTCCAGGTGCCCGCGACCGCCGATGTCGGAGACTGGCCGGACGACAGGATCTGGACCGAGCTGCACAGCCGACTCGGCACCGACGACGGCTTCGAGCTCACCGAAGGCCCGCTGCTCGACAAGAGCATCACCCCGATGCGCAGCTTCGTCGCGACGCCGATGCACTCCGGCCGGCTGCTGCTCGCGGGCGACGCGGCCCACATCGTGCCGCCTACCGGCGCCAAGGGCATGAATCTCGCCATCGCCGACGTCCGGTTGCTCGCGCGCGCCCTCGCCGGCTTTTACGCCGACGGCCGTACCGACCTGCTCGACGCCTACACCGACACCGCGCTGCGGCGCGTGTGGCGCAGTACGCACTTCTCGTGGTGGATGACGACGATGCTGCACCCGGACCCGGATGCCGATGCGTTCACGCACCGGCTCGCCGAGGCGCAACTGGACTACGTCACGTCGTCGCGCGCAATGGCGACCTCGCTCGCCGAGAACTACACCGGCATGCCCTACGAATCCGGCTGGAGCTACCGATGAGCGGCGCACGCATCCTGTCCCTGCCCGACGCGATCGCGGAACTCGTGCACGACGGCGACACCGTGGCGCTCGAAGGTTTCACGCATCTCATCCCGGTCGCTGCCGGGCAGGAGATCATCCGGCAGGGGCGGCGCGACCTCACCCTCGTGCGGATGACCCCGGACATCGTCTATGACCAGATGATCGGTGCCGGCTGTGCACGCAAACTCGTCTTCTCGTGGGGCGGCAACCCCGGGGTCGGGTCGCTCCACCGGTTCCGCGATGCGATCCAGAACTCTTGGCCCGCCCCGCTCGAGATCGAGGAGCACAGCCATGCAGGCATGGCGAACCGCTACGCGGCAGCGGCAGCCGGGCTCCCGTTCGCGGTGCTGCGCGGCTACGCGGGTACCGACCTGATCCGGCACACCGACACCATCAAGACGGTCACCTGCCCGTTCACCGGCGAGGAACTCGCCGCGGTCCCGGCTCTTGACATCGACGTCACGGTGATTCATGCGCAGCGCGCCGATCGGCACGGCAACGTGCAAATGTGGGGCATCGTCGGCATCCAGAAGGAAGCCGTACTCGCCGCGAAACAGGCGCTCGTAACGGTCGAAGAAATCGTCGACGACCTCGAGCCGGTTCCGGGTCAGCTGATCCTGCCCACCTGGGCTGTCACGGCAGTAGCCGAGGTGCCCGGCGGCGCGCATCCGTCGTACGCACAGGGGTATTCCGATCGCGACAACGCGTATTACCGGGTGTGGGACCAGATCAGCCGCGATCGCGATCGATTCTCTGACTGGCTCGAGGAACTCGCCGCATGACCGACATCAGCACCGCAGTCAGCAAGGACGATCTGATGATCGTGACCGCGGCACGATCCCTGCGCGACGGCCAGACGTGTTTCGTCGGTATCGGCCAACCGTCCACGGCGGCAAACCTCGCTCGACGCACTCACGCACCGGATCTCGTCCTCATCTATGAGTCGGGCACGCTCGGGGCCAAACCCGATCGGCTGCCGCTCTCGATCGGCGACGGCATCCTCGCTGACACCGCGGACGCGGTCATCGGCGTGCCCGAGGTGTTCAACTACTGGCTGCAGGCGGGACGGATCGACGTCGGCTTCCTCGGCGGAGCCCAGCTCGACAAGTTCGCGAACATCAACACCACCGTGATCGGCACCGATTACGACGATCCGAAGGTGCGGCTGCCCGGTGCGGGCGGCGCGCCCGAGATCGCCGCCTCCTGTCGCGAGGTCGTCATCATCATGCGGCAGTCGCCGCGTTCGTTCGTCGAGCGCGTCGACTTCGTCACCTCGTTCGGCTTCGGCACCGGCCCTGGGCAACGCGAGAAGCTGGGGCTGCGCGGCAAGGGACCGGTCAAGGTCATCACCGACCTCGGTGTGCTGACGCCTCACGCCCGCACCTGCGAGCTCACCCTCGTGGCAACGCATCCGGGGGTGAGCGTCGAGCAGGTGCGCGAACACACCGGCTGGGACCTCGCGGTGGCCGACGAGGTCGCCACCACCGACACACCGACCGACGGAGAACTGAAGGTGCTGCGAGCGCTGGAGAAGACGCTGCAGGAAGGAGTTTGAGATGACGACACTGCACCTGCCGCAGTACCTCACCGAACCTCAGGGCACACATCCTGAGTACAACTCGCCCGAGTACCGCAGCACCGCGCTGCGCTACCCGAAACGGCCACTGCACGTGCTGCCGCACCGCCTCACCGAGGTGACCGGGCCGCTGTTCGGTGACGAACGCGTGGAACCCGGCGACGACGACCTGACCCACTGGGACGGCGGCGAAGCACTCGGACAGCGCATCATCGTGCACGGTCGCGTGCTCGACTCGGACGGTCATGCCGTTCCGGACTCGCTCATCGAGGTCTGGCAGGCCAACACCGGCGGTCGCTACCGGCACGGCAACGACCAGTGGCCGGCTCCGCTCGATCCGCACTTCAGTGGTCTGGGGCGAACGGTGACCGACGGCGACGGGAACTACCGGTTCACCACCATCAAGCCCGGCGCGTATCCGTGGCGCAATCATCAGAACGCGTGGCGACCCGCGCACATCCACTTCTCGCTGTTCGGCCGGGCGTTCACCCAGCGCCTCGTCACGCAGATGTACTTCCCGGACGACCCGCTGTTCTTCCAGGACCCGATCTTCAACTCGGTGCCGGACGAGAAGGCCCGGCAACGGATGGTCTCGTCCTACGACCACGACGTCACCACCGACCACTGGGCCCTCGGCTTCGCGTTCGACATCGTGCTGCGCGGACGCGAGCAGACGCCGTTCGAGAGCGAGCCCGACGATGACTGAGCTGGGCACCACCCCGTCGCAGACGGTCGGTCCGTTCCTGTCGATCTGCCTGCCCTGGGCAGACGGCCCTGACCTGGTCGCCGAGGGTGCGGCGAACTCGATCACCCTCCACGGCCGAGTGGTCGACGGTGCAGGCGATCCCGTGCCCGATGCACTCATCGAGATCTGGCAGGCCGACCCGAACGGCAGGTTCCCGCACCCGGACGATCCGCGTGGCGCGGCCGGGTACGACGGCTTCCGCTCGTTCGGACGCTGTCCCACCGACGCGGACGGCAACTACTGGTTCCGGACGCTCAAACCGGGGCGGGTCGATGACGAGCAGGCGCCGCACGTCGACGTGACCGTGTTGGCACGTGGACTGCTGCGGCACCTCGTGACGCGCATCTATTTTCCGGACGAGTCCGACGCCAACGACGCGGACCCGACGCTGCGGGAGCTCGACGTGACCGATCGAGAGCTCCTGGTCGCCGTTCCCGACGGCGATGCGTTGCGATTCGACATCCGTCTGCAGGGCGAGCACGAGACACCGTTCTTCGTCGTCTGACACGCTCACGTCATGACCTCCGAGGTGTTCGACGGCGTCTTCGGCACAACGGCTGTCTCGGCCGCACTCGACGATGCCGCGATCATCGATGCGATGTGCGAGGCCGAGACCGCACTCGCTCGCGCGTGTGCGCGCGCCGGGCTCGTCGAGCTGCCTGTTGCCCTCGAGATCGGAGCGGCCTGCGAGGAAGTGCGTTCGCTCGCGGCCGGCGAGCTGTCCCGCCGTGCCGCCGGCGGCGGGAACCCGGTCATCCCACTCGTCGCCGAGTTGCGCGCGGTCGTCGAACGCCGCGCGGGATCCGATGCCGCAGCCGCTGTGCATCTCGGCGCGACCAGCCAGGACATCCTCGATACGGCACTGATGCTGGTCGCGTCGCGTGCACTCGGCATCGTTGTCGCCGACGTCGGCGATTGTGCGACGAGCACCGCGGCACTTGCCCACGCGCACCGCAACACCCCGATGGCTGCACGAACACTGCTGCAGCGTGCGCTGCCGACCACCTTCGGCGCAGTAGCTGCCGGGTGGGGGAGCGCGCTGGATGCGGCCGCGGACAAGTTGAGGTCCGTGCGTTCGGAACTTCCGGTGCAACTCGGCGGCGCGGCCGGCACGCTCTCGGTGCTGCACCCGAAGGGATGGGAGGTCCAGAGCGCCTTCGCGGACGAACTCGACCTGGCGGTGCCGGCCGCGATCTGGCACAACGACCGCACCGTCATCACCGCGCTGGCCGGCGCACTCGGTACGTGCGCGGCGACGTTGGCCAAGGTCGCGACCGACATCGTCCTGCTGGCGCAATCCGATGTCGGTGAGCTGCGTGAAGGCGAGCCCGGTGGGTCCTCCGCGATGGCTCACAAGCAGAACCCCATCGCGGCGATCACCGCGCGCGGCGCGGCCATGCAGGCACCCGGACTGGTTGCGACGTTGCTCTCGGCGGCCGCGCCCGAACTCCAGCGCGGTGCCGGCTCGTGGCACGCGGAGTGGCCGGCGCTGCTCGCCCTCCTCCGGTACTCCGGCGGCGCGGCGTCGCGCTTGCGCTCGTCACTGAACGGCTTGCAGGTCGTACCAGAAACGATGTCCGCGAATCTCGCCGCGCTCAGTGACGACGTCGACATCGCCGACACCGGCGCCGCGGGCGAGATCGTCGACCGCTATCTCGAACGGAGACCTCGATGACGCTCGCCTGGCGCAGTGACGGCACCGTCGACGCGCCACCGCTGGTCCTGCTCAACTCGATCGGCACCACGACCGACATGTGGGCGCCGCTGGTCGCCACTCTCGGCGAGCAGTTCCACCTGATCCGAATAGACCACCGGGGGCACGGCGATTCGGCCCCGGTTGCCGCAGCGGGGCGATGCTCGCTCGACGACCTCGGCGCCGACGTCATCAAAACCTTCGATGTCCTCGAACTGGATCGAGCGCACGTGGCGGGACTCTCGCTCGGCGGCATGCTCGGCATGTGGCTGGCTGTGCACCATCCGGACCGGATCGGCCGGCTGGCCCTGCTGTGCACGTCGGCCCACCTACCCGCGGCGACCTGGATGGATCGTGCGCAGGCAGTCCGCGCGGGCGGTATGCGCACCATCGCCGATGCCGTCGTCGCGCGGTGGGTGACGGCGGAACTCGCCGGAAGGGATCCCGAACTGATGGCCGGGCTGCGTGACATGGTCGCCGGAATCGACCCGGCGAGTTATGCGCAGTGCTGCGAAGCGATCGACTCGATGGACCTGCGACCGGATCTCGGGCGTATCGCTGCGCCGACGCTCGTGCTTGCGGGTGCCCAGGACCCTGCAATCAGCATCGATCACGCTCACGTCATTGCCGATGGTGTTGCCGACGCACGGCTGCAGGTTCTCGATCCGGCCGCACATCTTGCGACGGTCGAGCAGCCCGGACCGATCGCGACTGCGCTGCGCGAACACTTCCGCGGTGGCGCGACGCTGGCAGCCGGCTATGCAACGCGTCGTGCAGTACTCGGCGACGAGCACGTCGATCGAACGATCGCATCGACGACGCGACTGACCGAACCGTTCCAAGAGTTCCTCACGCGCTACGCGTGGGGAGACATCTGGTCGCGCGCGGAACTGTCACGACGAGAGCGTTCGATCGCGACGTTGGCATCGCTTGTAGCGCTCGGCGCAGAGCACGAACTTGCGATGCATGTGCGCGCTGCACGTCGCAACGGACTCACCGAAGACGACATCGTCGAAGTTTTGATGCACATCGCGTTGTACGCAGGACTGCCGCGTGCGAACCGTGCGATCGCGATCGCACGCGACATCTTCGATGGCTGACCACGTCGAGAATCTCCTTTTGCAATAAGGACATTCTGACTCTCGATCAACGCGCATGATGTCGCGAACGGCGCCTCGGAGTGTGCGCGATGTACGCGAGCATGCATGTGTTGCAACGCAACACACCGCAACGAATTCGTCACCAAGTGATGCGTTGATCGAAAATTTGCGCAACGATGAATGCGTGAACGGTTGCAACAGTGCACGGACGACGTGTTCGAGTGGAACGGATGCGTCGGTCGTATCACGTGACAAGACGTGCTTCCGTCGACACTCGACGTCGGTACGGCGTGGCGCGTTGACGCTGCACAGCAACCATCGTCCACTTAATTGACAACGAATATGGATTCGTTGACTGCCGAGGAGGCAACGCAATGACCGCACCAAGGAAGGCCGCCAAGCGTACGGCCAAGAAGGCGCCGGCCAGGAAGACCGCGGCGAGGAAGACGGCCGCGCGCAAGACCGCAGCGAAGAAGACGACTGCACGCAAGACCGCCGCGAAGAAGACCGCGCGGAAGACTGCCGCGAAGAAGACCACCGCACGCAAGACCGCTGCCAAGAAGGCGACGGGTGCGCGGAAGGCCGCTAAGAAGACCGCCAAGAAGGCTGTGAAGAGGGTCGCCAAGAAGGCTGCATCCGCGCGCAAGACCGCGGCCAAGAAGACCACCGCTCGCAAGGCCGCCAAGAAGTCGCCGGCCAAGCGTGCAGCCAAGAAGACGGCAGCGAAGAAGACCGCGGCACGCAAGACGGCGCGCAAGACCGCAACGAAACGCGCACGCTGATCACGACGCCGTCCGCCTGACGGATGGTTTCGCATCGGGTCGCCGGTGCACCGCTCGACTTCGCCGCAGTGCGTGCGGAGTTGGCGGTGCCCGGCGATTTCACGTCCGCTGTCCTCGATGAAGCAGCCGACGCCGCGCGCAGGCCGTTGCCGTCGCGCCGCGACGCGACAGACATCCCGTTCGTCACGGTCGACCCGGCCGGCAGCAAGGACCTCGACCAGGCGGCCCATCTCGCGCGCACGGACGACGGCTACCTCGTCAGCTACGCAATAGCCGATGTCGCCGCGTTCGTGACGCCGGGTGGGCAACTCGATGACGAGGCGCAACGCCGTGGCGAAACGCTCTACTTTCCCGATGCCCGCGTCCCGCTGTACCCCGCCGTCCTGTCCGAGGGAGCGGCCAGTCTGCTGCCGGACCAGGTTCGGCCGGCGGTGCTCTGGCAGATCGCCCTCGACGACGAGGGCAACGCGCGGCACGTCGACGTGCAGCGCGCGCTCGTGCGCAGTCGCGCACAACTCGACTATGTGACCGTGCAGCGCCAGCTCGATGAAGGAACGCTGCCGGACGCGCTCACCCAACTCGGCGAGATTGGCCGCAAGCGGCTGCAACTGGCCCGTTCGCGGCATGCCATCAACCTCGACCTGCCGGAGCAGGACGTCGACACCAACGATGGTTCGGTGCGTCTCGTCGTGCGCAAACCGCTGCCGGTGGAGCAGTTCAACGCGGAGCTGTCACTGCTCACCGGCATGGCCGCGGCCCGCATCATGCTCGCCCACGAGATCGGGATCCTGCGGACGCTGCCCGAGCCCGATGCGCATGCGGTGGCGTCGCTGCGGCGCGCGGCGCTCGCGCTCGGAGTGAACTGGCCCGAGCATGCGCACGCCGGCGACGTGCTTGCCGCCCTAGATCACGGCAACCCGCACGACGTCGCGCTGCTGGAACACGCGACCACGCTGCTTCGCGGCGCGGGTTACACCGCGTTCGCCGGCGCACAGCCCTCCGCGCGGATGCATGCCGGCATCGGTGCTCCGTACGCGCATGTGACCGCACCGCTGCGCAGGCTGGTGGATCGCTACGCCACCGAGATCTGTGTCGCGGTGCAGAGCGGCGAGCCGGTGCCGGACTGGGTGCGGGAGCGCATGACGACGCTGCCCGACGTCATGCAGGCGGCCGACCATCGGGCGCATGAGATCGACCGCGCCGTCGTCGACGCGACCGAGGCATGGCTACTTCGCGACAGGGTGGGCGAGAGGTTCCACGCCGTCGTCCTGGACTCGGACGAGCACGCGGCAACGGTGATGCTCGACGATCCTCCAGTGCGCGCCCGTTGCACCGGCGAGAAATTACAAGCCGGCGACCGCATCACCGTTCAGCTCACGCAAGCGGATGTCGCCACCCGAACTGTCAAATTCCAATCAGAGTGACCACGAATGCGATGAGCGCTCGCGCGAAGATCTTTCGTTAGTGGTATTCGTGCTCCGCTGACGGATACGTCCCGCCGCGGACCTCGTCGGCGTACTGCGTTGCTGCATCGCGCAGCACCGAGCCGATGTCGGCGAAGCGCTTCACGAACTTGGCGGCGCGACCGGAGGACAGGCCGGCCATGTCCTGCCACACGAGCACCTGCGCGTCGGTCGACGGGCCGGCACCGATGCCGATCGTGGGGATGTGCAGCGCCTTGGTGACCTGGGCGGCGAGTTCGGACGGCACGACCTCGAGCACGACCGCGAATGCGCCGGCGTGCTCGAGCGCCTTGGCGTCCTGGACGAGCCGGTGGGCAGCTTCGTCCCCGCGTCCCTGTACGCGGTAGCCGCCGAGCGCGTTGACCGACTGCGGGGTCAGCCCGATGTGTGCCATGACCGGAATGCCGGCAGCGGTGAGTGCTTCGACCTGCGGAGCGACCCGCTGGCCGCCTTCGAGCTTGACGGCCTGGGCGCCGCCCTCCTTCATGAACCGACCGGCTGTCTCCAGCGCCTGGGCGGGCGACGCCTGGTAGCTGCCGAAGGGCAGGTCACCCACAACGAGGGCGCGTGACGTGCCGCGAACGACGCCGCGCACGAGCGGAAGCAGTTCCTCGACGGTGACGGGGACGGTCGTGTCGTAGCCGTAGACGACGTTGGCCGCCGAGTCGCCGACGAGCAGCACCGGGATGCCCGCCTCGTCGAAGATGCGCGCGGTCGAGTAGTCGTAGGCCGTGAGCATGGGCCACCGCTCGCCGCGTTCCTTGGCCAACTGCAGGTCGCGGATGGTGATGCGCCGGTTGGTGACCCCGCCGTACAGAGACGTGTCGGTCATGGGTTGTTCCTCGCCATCTCTCCTCGAGGCCGGATATCCGGTCCCCGGGCTGTTACGTGGACGTCCCCATGCTTCCCCAGGAACGGCGAGAAATCCCAGCCGGAGAGGCGGAAGACACAGAAGTACTGCAACTGGCCGGTAACTTCAGTCGCTGTCCTCGTGCCAGTGATTCGTGATCGGGAGGCGGCGATCACGGCCGAAGTTCTTGTAACTGATCTTCGAGCCGGGCGGGTACTGCCGGCGTTTCCACTCGGCGCGGTCGACCAGCTGTGCGATCCGCATGACCTCGTCGGCGTCGAACCCGGCGGCGACGATCTCGCGGATGCTCTGGTCGCGGTCGACGTAGCGCTCGAGGATCGGATCGAGCACGTCGTAGTCCGGCAGCGAATCGCTGTCGAGCTGGCCGGGACGCAATTCCGCCGACGGTGGCTTGCTGATCGAGTTCTCGGGGATCGGTGGCGTCTGGCCGCGGCGGGTTGCCTCCTCGTTGCGCCAGCGTGCGAGTTTCCACACCAGCGTCTTCGGCACGTCCTTGATCGGGCCGAATCCGCCGACCGCGTCTCCGTAGATCGTGGAGTAGCCGACGGCAAGCTCGCTCTTGTTGCCGGGCGCGAGCACGAGGTGACCCTCGGCGTTCGA
This sequence comes from Jatrophihabitantaceae bacterium, assembly GCA_036497365.1. Taxonomy (GTDB): domain Bacteria; phylum Actinomycetota; class Actinomycetes; order Mycobacteriales; family Jatrophihabitantaceae; genus RYN-133. Next base: position 26,724 of record DASXJN010000054.1, read on the forward strand.
CAGCGCCATCAGCACCGTGCCCCGCACCCGGGCCTGCACGTTCTCCTCCGCGATGCCGGTGAGTGACAAGCCGCCGACGAACTGGTCGACCATCGGCGCGATCGGCACGGTGCGGTAGTGCGCGCCGATCCGCTCGGCGAGGTCGGCGGCATCGGACTTCGAGTGCTCGGACGAGTACGAACTCGGCAGCGACACGGCGTACACGCGATCGCCGCCGACGGCGTCGCCGGCAAGGGCCGCGACGACCGCGGAGTCGATGCCCCCCGACGTGGCGACGATGACCGACCGGAACCCGTTCTTCTCGACGTAGTCGCACAGCCCGGTGACCAGGGCGCCCCAGACCTCGGCCTCGTCGGGAAGCGGTGCAGCGCACTCGGCGACGACCTCGTCCGGGTGGGCCGGCGGCGTCTGGTCGGTCGTCTCGTACCGCGCGACCGACATGCCCACATACTCAGGCGCGGGACGGTCGTCGCCGGCGGCCGCGACGTCCAGATCGATCAGATACAGGTCGTCCACGTACTGCGGGGCGCGCATCAACAGCCGGCCGTCGGACGCCACCACCATCGAGTCGCCGTCGAACACCAACTCGTCCTGGCCGCCGACCATGTTCACGTAGAGGATCGGCGCGCGGGCTTCGGCGGCGCGGCGCTGCAGCAACGGCAGTCGCACGTCGTCCTTGTTCCGTTCGTAGGGCGACCCGTTGATGTTGACGACCAGCCCGACGCCGACCCGTCCGGCGACCGTGAACGGGCCGCCGTCCTGCCAGAGGTCCTCGCACACCGTCAAGGCGAGGTCGACGCCTCGGTGCCGGACGGCGACGAAGCGGTTCCCCGGCACGAAGTAGCGGCGCTCGTCGAACACGCCGTAGTTGGGCAGGTGGTGCTTGTAGTACCGGGCCACCACCTGGCCGCGGTGGATGAAGGCGAGCGCGTTGCGCGGTCCGGCGTCGTCATCCACGTAGCCCACGACGACCGCGATCTCGCCGAGGCCTTCGGCCTCGAGATCGGCCGCGAGCTTGCCCACCGCGGCCTGCGAGCCGGCCCGGAAGCCCGCACGCAGCACGAGGTCCTCGGGCGGGTAGCCCGTCAGGTGCAATTCCGGGAACGCGACCAGGTCGGCACCGGCGGCCGCGGCAGTCCGGGTGCGCTCGAGGACGGTCCGCGCGTTGGCGCAAAGTGCACCCACCGTGGAGTCGACCTGGGCCAGGGCCAGCCGCAACCGGATCGTCGCGCTCATAACCCCAGTGTCCTCGCCCGGGCGAGCGGGATGCAGCCGTGGGGTAGCTGAGCGAATTCGTCCGAATCGGGCAACGTCGGGCACAATGGAGCGGCACGTTCGGGCAGCTTCGCCGATCGACGTGCAACCACCAGCGCCTCATGCGCGTCTAATCAGTTGTAAGGCTTTCGTGACCCGCGCCTGCATCGACAGCGCCGGTCTGTGAGGGACAATAATCCGGGCCGACGTGGAGATGTCGACGACGGCCACGGCAGAGGATGGGCGGTACCACTTGTTGTCGAGCGACTTCTCGCACCACGCACTGGCGCGTCGGCGCGCACCGTTGTTCGCAGGGGTTCTGCTGGCCTCGGCGGCACTTGTCCTGAGCGCGTGCACGTCGCAGAAGAGCGACAAGGGAGCAGCCGCCAGCGATCCCGCAGGCGCGCCGACGACGTCCTCGGGGGCGCCCCAGCCGAGCGGGAGCGCCAGCGGTAGCCCGACCTCCACCGCACCGGCCGCGCCGGTCAAGGTCACCGCCACGCCCACCAGCACGAAGAACGTGAACCCGACCACGCCCATCACGGTCACGGCGCACAACGGCTCGCTGAGCAAGGTCTCGCTGGTCAACGCCGAAGGCACCCAGGTGACCGGGGCGTTCTCAGCACACCACAGCCAATGGCAGGCCACCGAGGTGCTCGGCTACGGCAAGAGCTACAAGCTCAAGGCTCGGGCCGAGAACAGCAACGGCGAGAGCGTTGACCACGTCAAGCGGCAGTTCACCACGCTCACGCCGAGCAACATGACCCTTCCGTACTTCAATGACCTCTACGGCGGCTCGCTGCAGAACCACGGCACCTACGGCGTGGCCATGGTGCCGGTCGTGCACTTCGACGAGGCCATCAGCGACAAGAAGGCCGCCGAGCGTGCGCTGCACGTGACCACCAGCCCGCACGTCGACGGATCCTGGTACTGGGTCGACGACTCGACGCTGCACTGGCGCCCCGAGCACTTCTACAAGCCGGGCACGAAGGTCACCATCGATGCCTCGGTCTACGGCGTCGAGGTCGGGCCGGGCCTTTACGGCGAGTCCGACCGGCACGTCTCGTACCAGATCGGTCGCAAGCAGATCACGGTCGCCAACGACACCGCGCCCAAGAAGGTGAACAAGGTCCGGGTGTTCCGCAACGGGCATCTCGTCCGGACGATGAACACCTCGATGGGCGAGCACAGCGGCGAGACCGTCAACGGGCAGTACATCAACTTCTACACCCTCGACGGCACGTACACGGTGCTGGGCTTCGAGAACCCGGCGCACATGTGCTCCGACACGTACGGCCTGCCCGCGAACGGTCCCGGTGGCTATCCGTGTGAGGACATCCCGTGGTCGACCAAGATCAGCATCGACGGCATCTATCTGCACGAGCTGGACGCCACCATCTGGGCGCAGAACAGTGGCCAGGACGTCTCGCACGGCTGCCTCAACCTCGACTACGCGAATGCGCACTGGTTCTACACGCACTCGATCGTGGGCGACCCGGTGATCATTCACGGCGCCAAGGGCGCTCCGGAGATCCAGCTGTGGCAAGGCGGCGACTGGTCGATTCCGTGGCAGAAGTGGCAGGCCGGTAGCGCGCTCGCCTGAGCCGGTGCGGCGCGCCGTAGGCAACTGCGCAGCGGCGTAATCTGGCCGACACCGGCCGGAAACGGGCCGCCGTCAGACTGGAGCGTCGTGGACAAGCAGCAGGAGTTCGTACTGCGCGCGCTCGAGGAGCGCGAGATCCGCTTCGTCCGGCTCTGGTTCACCGACGTGCTCGGCACGCTGAAGTCGGTGGCGATCGCGCCGGCCGAGTTGGACGGCGCGTTCGACGAGGGCATCGGTTTCGACGGGTCGGCCATCGAGGGCTTCGCCCGCGCCAGCGAGAGCGACATGTTGGCGCGTCCGGATCCGTCCACGTTCCAGGTGCTGCCGGCCTCCACACCGGGCGGGTCCGACTCGGCGCGGATGTTCTGCGACATCCAGATGCCGGACGGCTCGCCGTCCTGGGCCGACCCTCGCTACGTGTTGCGCCGCGCGCTGTCCCGTGCCGCCGAGAGCGGGTTCACGTTCTACACCCATCCCGAGATCGAGTTCTTCCTGCTCAAGAACCGCCCGACCGACGGCTCAGAACCCGAACCGATCGACAACGGCGGCTACTTCGACATGACCAGCCATGATGTCGCGCACGACTTCCGCCGTGCAGCGGTCGGTGCCCTGGAAGGGCTGGGCATCTCTGTCGAGTTCAGCCATCACGAGGTCGCGCCGGGCCAGCAGGAGATCGACCTGCGCTACGCCGATGCGCTGTCGATGGCCGACAACATCATGACGTTCCGCCACGTCATCAAGGAGGTCGCGATCGCGCACGGCGCGCATGCGACCTTCATGCCGAAGCCGTTCCGCCACCGGCCGGGCAGCGGCATGCACACCCACCTGTCGCTGTTCGAAGGCGACAACAACGCCTTCCACGACCCGTCGGACGCGCTGTACCTGTCGAAGACGGCCAAGGCGTTCATCGCCGGCGTGCTCAAGCACGCCCGCGAGATCACCGCCGTCACCAACCAGTGGGTGAACTCCTACAAGCGGCTCTACGGTTACGCCGCCCGCGGCGAGCTCGTCGAGGCGCCGACCTACGTGTGCTGGGGTCACGCCAATCGGTCCGCGCTGGTACGGGTGCCGATGTACAAGCCGGGCAAGGCGAACTCGACCCGGGTCGAACTGCGCTCGCCGGACTCCGCGTGCAACCCGTACCTGGCTTTTGCGGTGATTCTCGCGGCCGGCCTGAAGGGCGTCGAGCAGAACTACGAACTTCCGCCGGGCGCCGAGGACGAAGTCTGGTCGCTGTCCGAGACCGAGTTGCGCGCCTTGGGCTACGCCGAGCTGCCGCACAACCTCGCTGACGCGCTTCGCGCGATGGAGGACAGCGAACTCGTCGCGGAAACGCTCGGCGAGCACGTCTTCGATTTCTTCCTGCGGAACAAGCGCGAGGAGTGGATCGAGTACCGCGCCGAGGTGAGCCCGTTCGAGCTCAGGCGCTACTTGCCGTCGCTGTAACTTGGCACCGTGACGCCACTCGTTCTCGTTCTCCAGCTCGACCCGACCGATCCGCCGGCCCGCCTGGGCCAGTGGCTGCGTGACGCAGGGGTCGAGCTGGACGTACGCGCGCTCGACGCGGGCGAGCAGCTGCCGACCGATCTCTCGCCCTACCAGGGCGTTGTCGTGCTCGGCGGGTGGATGGGCGCGCTCGACGACGACGTCGCGCCGTTCCTGCCGGACGTGCGCGCGCTGCTGCGGCAGACGGTCGCGGACGAGGTGCCCACGCTCGGTGTCTGCCTGGGCCATCAGCTACTGGCGGTGGCGCACGGTGGACAGGTGCGTGTGCACCCGGACGGGCCGGAGGTCGGCGCGCTGCTCGTCGCCAAGCGGGCGGCGGGCGGAACCGATCCGCTCTTCGGCACGCTCCCGATCACCCCGGACGTCATCCAATGGCACAGCGACGAGGTGCACGTGCTGCCGCCCGGCGCTATCCAGCTCTACAGCTCGCCGCACACCGACTACCAGGCCTTCCGGCTGGGCCGGCTCGCCTGGGGCATCCAGTTCCACATCGAGAACTCCGCCGAGATGATCCGCGAGTGGGCCGCCCAGCGCGAGGAGAACCTGGCCCACTACGACATCGACGCGATCGCCGATCGCGCGATCGGGCTGCTCGACGACATCGAAGAGGTATGGCGTCCGTTCGCCGCGGTCTTCGCCGACATCGTGCGGAACCCGGACGCGGTCCGTCCCGCTCGCGGCGTGCCGACGACGACCGCTGCCCCGATCACCGACCCGGCCGCGATCCGTGCTGCCCTCGCCGCGGAACTGACCTCGTCGCGGGCGTCGCTGCCGATGCCCGGCGTGCGCCCGCCCGACGAGACCTAGCAATGACCGACGCGGCAACGCAGCGTCGCAGCGCAGTGCGCCTCGCGCGCCTGTCGTTCGCCGACGGTGCCCGTGCCGCCGAGCTGCTCTCGTCGGCTCCGCTCCGGTGGTGGGACGACGCGCAGATCGCCCCGGTCGACGATGCCGCTGCGGCGGTGATCGCGGCGCTCGGGCGTACTGCGGATCCCGACGCGGCTCTCGAAGCGCTTGCCGAGATGGCTGCCGCTCCCGACGGCGACCAGCTGCGCAACGCGTTGTGCACGAGTTCGGAGTTGCGTGGCCGCCTGCTGCCGCTGCTCGGTGTGTCCGCCGCGCTGGCTGAGCACCTCGTCACGAATCCCGGGACCTGGCGGGCGCTCGTCGGCCCCGCTGACTTTCCCGGCATGGCGCAGCGGCTCGCCGAGTCGGTCGGTGCGGATGCGCGGTCGCCGATTGCGGGGACTGCAGGAACCCGCGCGGCAGTCACCGGACCCGAGGCGGTCGACGCGCTGCGCCAGGCGTACCGCCGCGAGCTGGTCGCGATCGCCGGTCGCGATCTGTCCGGCGAGGTGGACCTGCGTGCGGTCACCAGCGCGCTCGCCGATCTGGCCGGCTACACGCTGCAGGCGACGCTCGCGGTCGCGGCCGGACGGCTGCCGGCCGACGCCGAACCGTGCCGGTTGGCCGTCATCGCGATGGGCAAGACCGGTGGGCGGGAACTCAACTACCTGTCCGACGTCGATGTCGTGTTCGTCGCCGAGCCCGGTGAGTACGAGCGAGACGATCAGGACGAGGTAGCTGCCGACACCACGGCACGGGCGCTGAGCACGGCGACGGCGCTGGCCGCCGAGACGATGCGCCTGTGCCGGGTCGTCGCGTGGGAGGTCGACGCCGCGCTGCGCCCGGAGGGCAAGGACGGCCCGCTCGTGCGCACGCTGGCCAGCCACGAGGCCTACTACCAGCGGTGGGCGAGCACGTGGGAGTTCCAGGCCCTGCTGAAGGCCCGTCCCATAGCCGGCGACCGCACCCTCGGCGCCCGCTACGAGCAGGTGATCGCGCCGCTGGTCTGGACTGCCGCCGAGCGTCCCGACTTCGTCGCGGACGTGCAGGCGATGCGTCGTCGCGTCATCGCGCACATCCCGACCGGGCTGGCTGATCGCGAGATCAAGCTCGGCCCGGGCGGGCTGCGCGATGTCGAGTTCGCCGTGCAGTTGCTGCAACTGGTCCACGGCCGCGGCGACGAGGCGTTACGCGTCGGCGGTACCTTGCCGGCGCTGGACGCGCTGCGCGACGGCGGCTACGTCGGGCGCGACGACGCACTCAGCCTCGCCGACGCCTACACGTTCCTGCGTGCGATCGAGCACCGGCTACAGCTGCGCCGGCTGCGCCGCACGCACATCGTCCCGGACGACCCCGCGCAGCAAGCCTGGCTCGCCCTCGCCATGGGCTTTCGTCCTGACGCCCGCGGTGACGCCCGTGCGGTGTGGCAGTCCGAGTGGTCGCTGCACGCGCGCGAGGTGCGGCGGCTGCACGAGAAGCTGTTCTACCGGCCGCTGCTCGAAGCGGTTGCGCGCGTACCGTCGGTCGCGCTCCGGCTGAGCCCGGAGCAGGCCGGCCGGCGGCTGGCCGCGCTCGGCTTCGCCAACCCGGATCGGGCGTTGCAGCACATCGAGGCACTCACCGCCGGGTTGTCGCGTCGCGCGACACTGCAGCGCACGCTGCTACCGGTACTGCTCTCCGACTTCGCCGACGCGCCGGATCCCGACGGCGGACTGCTCGCGTACCGGCAGGTGTCCGATCAGCTCGGTACGACACCGTGGTACCTGCGGCTGTTGCGCGACGAGGGCAAGGTGGCCAACCGGCTGGCCGGACTGTTGGGCACCAGCCAGTACGTCGCGCGGATGCTCGGGCGCGCCCCCGAGGCGCTCCGGATGCTCGCCGACGATGCCGAACTCGTACCGCGCGATCGGGGTGAGGTACTCGCCACCATGCGCGAGACCGCCGCGCGTCGTGACGACCCGACCGCCGCGGTCGCCGCGGCGCGCGGCGTGCGGCGACACGAACTGCTGCGCACCGCCTTTGCCGACCTGCTCGGAATGGCCGATCTCGACATGGTGTGCACCGCGATCAGCGCGAGTTCGGAAGCGACACTCGACGTCGCGCTCCAGGTCTCGATGCGTGCCGTTGCCGAGCAGCACGACCTCGACGCGCTCCCGCTGCGGTTCACGATCATCGCGATGGGCCGGCTCGGGGGAGCGGAGGTGAGCTACGGGTCGGACGCGGATGTCATGTTCGTCTTCGAACCGACCGACGACTCGACCCAGGACGTGACCAAGCTCGCCCAGGAGGTCGCGCTGAGCCTGCGCGCACTCCTGTCCGCGCCGTCGTCGACCGATCCACCGCTCGGGGTCGACGCGGATCTTCGCCCTGAGGGCCGCAACGGCCCGCTGGTGCGTTCCCTCGGTGCCTACCGCCAGTACTACGAACGCTGGTCGGCACCGTGGGAGTCGCAGGCGTTGCTCCGCGCCCGGTTCGCGGTCGGTGACGCGGACCTCGGTGCGCGGTTCATCGAACTGGTCGATCCCGTCCGCTATCCCGCGGATGGTCTGCGGCCCTCCGATCTGCTCGAGATCCGCCGGCTCAAGGGTCGCGTCGACGCCGAGCGGTTGCCGCGCGGGGCGGATCCGTCCACGCACACCAAGCTCGGCCGCGGTGGTCTGGCCGATATCGAATGGACCGTCCAACTGCTGCAGTTGCAGCACGCGCACCGGGTCGAACGGCTGCGGACGCCGCGGACGCTGGACGCGCTGCGCGCGGCGGTGGACGCCGGGTTGCTCGCCGCGACGCAGGCCGACGCGCTGGCCACCGCGTGGCGGCAGGCCACCCGGTTGCGCAACGCGATCATGCTGGTGCGCGACAAGGCCGACGATCAGATCCCGGCGATGGGCACGCCGCTCACGGCAGTCGGCCGCGCGCTCGGCTATCCGGCCGGATTCGACCCCGGGAGCGTCGTGGACGACTGGCGCCGGGCCGCGCGCCGGGCGCGCAAGGTCGTCGAAGAGGTGTTCTACGCGCCGTTATGACCGCGACTTGGCGCGCGCTTGGGAGGCTCTCACGGTGTTGACCGGACGAAGTCGCGACGGGCGCAGGTGCGGCAGCGGCGGGTCGGGCTTGCCGAAGTCCGGGGCGTCGTAGGGCGGTGTGTAGGCGCCGTGTCCGGACAGCGCCGCCTGCACGGCGAAGGCCGCGATCACGATGGCCACGCCGCCGAGCGCGTCGAGAATGTAGTGGTTGGCCGTGCCGACGATCACGAACAGCGTGAACATCGGGTACAGCAGGGCCAGCACGCGCACCCACATCGCCCGCGCGCACATGAAGATCGACAGCCCGCACCACAGCGCCCAGCCGATGTGCAGGCTCGGCATCGCGGCGTACTGGTTCGAGTGCGCGGCGATCTCAGGATCGGCGAGCGAACCCCACGTGTGGAACTGGATGACGGTGTCGATGTAGGAGTAGCCGGGCAGCAGGCGCGGCGGAGCGACCGGATACAACGCGAAGCCGGCCAGCGCCAGCAGCGTCAGCGTGAACAGCACGGTGCGCGCGCCGCGATAGATGTGCGGCCGCTTGACGAACAGCCACAGCATCACGGCGATGGTGACGAGGAAGTGCAGCGTCGCGTAGTAGTAGTCGAGGACCTGGGCGAGCCACTCGTGTGACGCCACCCAGTGGTTGATCGAGAGTTCGAAGTTCAGCCCTACGATGTCCTGCAGGTGCTGGATCGACAGACCGTGTCGGGTCGCGATCGAGACCTGGGTCGGGATGGCGTTGCGGCCGAGGCTGTAGAGCCAGTAGCCCAGCGCGATGATGGCGATCTCTTGCCACCAGACCGGCCGCCGGAACCGAAGCAGCCGATGCGGCAGCAGCCCGCGGAAACGCCACTGAGTGGGGTTCGCGGGCGTCGTCGTATGACGTGCCCCCGTTGCCACCATCAGTCCATCATCTCACTTACCCGCCACTTAGTTGGTAGCCGGACTGTAGTTCGGCCGGCCGTCAGAATCGCATCGTTGCCAAGAGTTCGCCAAGGATTGCGGCCCAGATGACCGGTGTCCGAAATAATCCTGTAAGCGATTCCGGTTAGCGTGGCGAGAGAGACTCACCCGCCCCGCCACCTGAAGGTTCCGTGATGCTTGCCGGCCTGCGCCTCGGCTCCGTGCGCCGTGCCCTGCTCGCCCTCGCCGCGGGCGGCTTCGCGATCGGGACCAGCGAATTCCTCATGCTCGGCCTGCTCCCGCAGGTGGCTGGTGATCTTGCGGTGTCGATCCCGCAAGCCGGCGAGATCATCTCGGCGTACGCCCTCGGCGTCGTGGTCGGCGCGCCGCTGCTGACCGCCGCGTCGGTGCGGTTCCCGCGCAAGACCGTGCTCATCGTGTTGATGAGCTGGTACGCGGTGTTCAACGTGCTCACGGCGCTGGCACCCAGCTTCGTGCTCGTCCTGCTGGCGCGGTTCGGGACCGGCCTGCCGCACGGCGCGTTCTTCGGTGTCGGGTCGGTGGTCGCCTCCTCGATCGCACCGCCGGCGCGCCGCACGCTGGCCATGTCGGTGATGTTCGCGGGGCTGACCATCGCCAACGTCGTGGGCGTCCCGCTCAGCACCCTGCTCGGACAGGGGACGAGCTGGCGGATGGTCTACGCCCTGATCGGAGTCGTCGCCGCGGTCGCAGTCGTGCTGATCGCGCTTGCCGTCCCGGAACCGCCGCGCGGCCCGGCTGGGTCCTACGCCCTGCGGGCCGAGCTGCAGACCTTCCGCGACGCGCGCATCTGGTTGGTGCTCGGCGTCGCGACCCTCGGTGGGGCCGGCCTGTTCGCCACCTTCAGCTACATCGCACCGATGTTGACGCGGCGCGCGGGCTACGCCGACTCGTCGGTCACCTGGTTGCTGGCGCTGTTCGGCATCGGGATGACGCTGGGCAACCTGGTCGGCGCCCGGCTGGCCGACGCGGCCGGAACCCGCACGCTGCTGGCCATGCTGGGTGCCGAGATCGTGCTCGCGCTCGTGTTCGCGGCCACGACACACAGCAAGGTGGTCTCGGCGGTGATGATGGTGCTGCTGCCGGCCAGTGCTCTGGGCGGCCTGCCTGCGCTGCAGGGGCGCATCATCGCGGTTGCCGGCGGCGCCGCGAACCTCGCCGCGGCGTCGATCCAGGCAGCGTTCAACGTGGCCAACTCGATCGGCGCCTACTTCGGCGGGGTCGCGATCAGCGCCGGATTCGGATACGCGTCGCCCAACGTGGTGGCCGCGATCCTCGTGCTGCTCGGTTTGTCGGTCGCGCTGGTTCTCGTCCGCGTCGAACGGAACCGTGCGGTCGGTGCCGCCGAGTCTGAACGGCCGCAACTCGCCGCCGTCTGACCGATCTGATCAAGATCGACAAGCGTCGCCGGGCGCGGTACATTGCGTACATAATCGGACATATCGCCCAGGAGGCGCGGGTGACGCCCTCGTCGCTCCCGTCACGTGCCGGCACCGCTGTCGATGATCTCGTCACTGCCGTGCTCACGGCTTCACGCGTGCTCGTCGGGGTGGCCGCCGACTCGCTCGCCGGCACCGAAACCACCGTCACACTCGCGCAGTTCCGGATGCTCGCCGTCCTGGACGGGAACGGCGAGACCGAAGTGTCGCGCCTGGCCGAAGCGCTGCGCGTCAGCTCCTCGAGCGCCCTGCGCATGGTCGATCGGATGCTCGCCGCCGGGCTGGTGACCCGGCACGAGGATCCGGCCAACCGCCGAGCGATGGTGATCGGGTTGAGCAGGTCCGGCGCAGAGGTGGTTTGGCGGGTGACCGATCGGCGACGTGCGGCGATCGCGCGGATCGTGCGTCAGATGCCGACCGACCGGCGCGCGGAACTGATCGAGGCGCTCAACGCGTTCGCCGACGCCGCGGGCGAGCCGCGCGACGCGGGCGCAGCCGCGTTCGGGTGGTGACCGAGCCGGTCACCAATCGTTGGACATCCAGTCGTCACCGGACCACCGTGCCGAGGACCAGCGTGCCGACGACCAGCGTGCCGAGGACCAGTCCGCATCGCTCCACCGCGCCGAGGACCAGCGGGCCGACGACCAGCGCGCCGAGGTGAGGCCACCGTCGGTGGACCAACCGTCGCCCGTCCAGGTGCTGCCGAGCCACGAGCCACCCGACCAGGCGGTCAGGCTGGTCGAGGCGGCATACCAGGCTGCGCCGTCCCACGGGTTGCCCTGCGCGTCGATCTCACCGGTGATCGGCTGGCCGTCCGCATCCAGAAGGACGGTTCCGCCGCGCGCCGCATCGATCGAGCCCTGCCCGTTCGATTGAGGCAAAGACTGCACTGCGGCGGCACGGAGCTGTGCCGCGGTGCGATCGGCGCCGGTGAGGTGGGCGGCCACGTCGTACGCGGCGTCCAGGTCGAGGATCCGTGCGCCGGACGCCGGGGCCGGGTCGTTCTTGAGCGGGTCAGCGGCGGTGACCAGGGCGTATTTGACCTGATCGGGTGTCAACGTCGGGTAGGCCTGCAGCAGGTCGGCCACCGCACCGGAGACCACCGCCGCGGCCTGGCTCGTGCCGCTGCCGCGGAACAGGGTGTGGCTGTCGTCGCCGGCGACCAGCCCTTGCGGGTTGTTCGCGTCGATGAAGGAGCCCGGGTCGCGCAGCGAGACCAGCGACGTGCCCGGAGCGAGCAGGTCCGCGCGCCGGTCGGTCGAGGCGTTGGAGAACGGGGCAGGTTGGGTGCGGTCGGCCGTCCATCCGTTGATCTGGTCGTTGGCGTCGGCAGCGCCCACCGCCAGCACGTACGGGTCGTAGGCCGGGTCGGTGAGCTGGCCGGTAGACGTGCCCTCGTTGCCCGCCGACGTGACCACGACGATGCCGTGCCGCCAGGCGTTCTCGGCGGCCGCCGCGAGCGGGTCGACCTGGTAGCTCTGCGTCGAGTCCGTGCCGTACGACAAGTTGATCACGCGTACGCGCGTGCCGTCCGGCAACACCGGGTGATCGGAGACCCAGTCGAGCGCTGCGATCACCTGCGTGACGTCCGTGCTGCCGTCCGTGGTCGCGAGCTTGATCGACAGCAGGGTGGCGTCCGGCGCGAAGCCCAGTTGCACCGACGCGGGCGCCGACGGCAGGTCGTGCGAGGGGTTGGTCGTGCGGCGGCCGGCGATCAGGCCGGCCATGAACGTGCCGTGGCCGTAGGTGTCCTGGTCGGCCAGCACGCCATTGCCCTCGATGGACAGGTCCGGGCCGTAGACGATCTTGCCCGGCGCGTCGAGACCGCGCACCGGGTTGATGCCGGAGTCGAGCAGTGCGACGCCGACCCCACGTCCGGTGTAGTTCGCGTTGGAGCGGTCCTTACGGTTCCAGACACTGCGCGCGCCGGTGGCCCTCTCGATCGTGAACAGCGAACCCGGGTCCTTCGAAGCGGCGTTGTCGCCGTAGGAGTCCTTGGCGACGGAGTCTGCTCGGGCGTCGCCCCATTTGCCGTCGGCGAAGCCGGAACGCGACGGTGCGGACGGGTTGGCACCTGTCCGCGGGACGCTGATCAGGCCGCACGTGGCGGCAACGAGCAGGGCTACGGGCAGGGCGGCGTGGCGAAAACGCGGTGCGGGGGTCATCGCGATCCTGTCTGACACAACTTCTTGCTTAACAATGATCTCACAACGACCCTACGAAAGATCGCGTGGGCTGCGCAACCCGAGTGGCGTAACCGGGTGAAAATTCAGGCAGCCGGCGAGGCGCCACGCGCGAGGTCGGCCGCCGGGAGCACGACGGTGACCGTGGTCCCGACACCGGGCTGCGAGTCGATCGCGAGCTCGCCGCGGTGCTCGTCGACGATCGTCTTGGTGATGGCCAACCCGAGGCCGGTGCCGGGGATCTCGCTCGTGCGAGCGTTGCTGGCCCGGTAGAAGCGGTCGAAGAGCCGACCGTGCTCGGCGGCCGGGATGCCGATTCCGGTGTCGCAGACGGTGAGCAGCGCGACTTCGCCGTCCGGGACGTCGAGCCGGACGGTCACCGTCGCGCCCGGATGCGAGTACTTGATCGCGTTGCTGACCAGGTTGACGCCGACCCGGTACAGGTCATCGGGCAGGCCCGGCACGAGCACGTCGGCCGCCGGCAGGTCCACCGTGAGCTCGATCCCGCGTTCGGCTGCCTCGGTCGACAGGGCATCGACCGCGCTCGCGACCACCTCGGCCAGGTACACGGTCGACCAGACCGGCGTGTCGGGGCGGAAGGGTGGCCCCTCCGGTTCCGGCGCAAGGATCTGCTCGCTGAGTCCTTGCAGCCGGTCGACGTTGCGCAGCACGATCTGCAACGCGTCGCGATGCTCGCTGAGCGTGTTCTCGTCCTCGGCCATCAGTTCGAGATAACCCTTGATGGCGGTCAGCGGTGTGCGGATCTGGTGCGAGATCGTCGCCGCGGCGTCGTCGGGGAGGGCACCCGGTGCGGTCTCCAGTGCCGCGAGCGGGGTCACGTGCTTGACGTAGCACTCGAGCTCGCCGTTGGCGCCGGTGATCGGCGAGGTGACGACCTCGACCCAGATCGGCTCGCCGGATGCGTGGATGTAGCGCTTGCACACCCGGTCCGGCGCGGAGCGCCGGGCGAAGCTCAGGTGCAGGTCGTCCGGGTGACTGAGGTCGGAAATCGCGGCGCCGGTGAGTTCCGCGCGGGTGCGGCCGAGCAGCTGGGCGAAGGCCTCGTTCGCCTGTAGCACGATGCCGCCGGTGTCGCTCGTACCCGCGCCGGCGCTCAGGATGACCATCGGTCCGGGCGCGCGGTCGAAGGCGGCGGCGAAGGTGCGTTCGGTGAGGGCGAGCGCGGTCGCGACGGCGCGTTCCTTGCGCTGGGCCTGCCGGCGGTGGGTGACGTCGCGGAGCACGGCCAGAATCGCAGGCGTACGCCGTTGGTAGCCGGGTGCCCGCAATGGGACGCCGTCGATCTCGAAGTGCCGTCCGTCCGGGGTGCAGAACTCGGCATGTACCGGGTCGCGGCGGGCCTCGGCGAAGATTTCCAGGAACTGCGCGGCGTTGCGGGGCGGCAGCGAGTCGCCGACCAGCCGGCCGATGAAGTAGTCCGCCCGCCGGCCGATGGATGCGGGGTAGTGCCCGTTCACCGACAGCCAGCGCAGATCTTCGTCGATCAAGCCGACGGTGGTGGCGGGCAACTGCTCGACCAGCGCGGCGTAGAGGTTGCGCTGCTCGTCCAGGGCGCGTCGATCGTCTTCGAGCGCGGTGACATCGGTGGCGACGCTGATGAACCCGGTCGGTTGTCCTTGCGCGTCTTTGATCGCATTGACCGAGACGCTCACCCGCAGCCGGCTGCGGTCGGCGGCGATGTAGGTCCATTGCCTCGTCTCGACCGCACCGGCCCGTGCAGCGGCCACGAATACCTCGAACCCCGGATGCAGGTGCAGTTCGTCGGCCCGCACCGCCACCTCGTGCGGATCGTGGAAAACCTCGGGCGTGCACCGTCCGATGACGTCTGCGGCGAGGTGGCCGAGCATCGCCTCGGCGCCGGAGTTGAACGAGGTGATGGTGCCGGACAGATCAGTCGTGATGATCGCGTGCGCACTCGCCGCGTCGAGCAGGGCGTTCATGTGTGCGGCGGCCGCCTGCCGATCGACGCGGCGCCGTTGCCACGTGCGGGGGTCCAGAAGCACACCGGGTCCTTGCGGTCATTGGCCGCGGGAACGGCGCGTCTGCGAGATGGGGCTGACTAGCGATTGTGAAGTGAACGTTATCGGAATTATCTCGGTCGTCAACTATCTTGAGATCTGAAATACATCAATATCGAGTTACTCTGCTTTCGAGTTCCTTGAGGAACGACTATCTTCGCAGTCAGGTAAAGTCCCGGAGAGAACTGCGCCGCGTCCGCCGCGTGGACCGGCAACCGAACGTCGAGGGAGTGTCCTAGTGGCGGCCGAGAATGCATCGAGTGCGAGCGCGCGGCTGAGCGCGGCGCAGCGGGTGCTGGTCGGCATGCGCGACGTCGATCTGGCCGTGGCTCACTTGCGCGGCATCTTCGCCGAGCGGCACGGGCTGTTGGCGAACGACGCACTCGTGATCAGCATCCTGTCGACCTCGGACGGCATGATGACGCCGACCGCGGTGGGACGTGCACTCACGCTCAGCTCCGGAACGCTGACCAGCATCGTCGACCGGTTGGAGGCAGCCGGTCTGGTGTCGCGGGTACCCCATCCGTCCGACCGGCGCAGCGTGGTGCTGGCGCTGAGCGATTCCGCCCGAGCCGATCTGGAGTCGGTGCGCGAGCGGATCCGGCGCAGCATCGACGAGACGATCGGTGAGGACGGGCTGGCCGACTTCGCCGCGCGTCTCGACGCGCTCGCCAAGGCCATCCGCGGTTCGCTCGACTGACCCACTACCGCTGAAACGAACTTTGCCTCGCCGGCAGACCGCAAGCGGTTTTCACGGGGAGCTCGGGACTCTTGACGCTTCGACGTATCGGTCGAAGGCAGCGACATCGAACACGAACTCGACGGCCTCAGTGACCTGCGCGTTGTTGATCTTGAAGAAGACGAGTGCTTCGTCGTCGTAACCCGGGGCGGTGCCGGTCTGGTGGACCACGACACCGTCGGGTCCGTCGTAGAGGCCGTGGACCGAGTTGCTGATCGCAAGTTCTCCGTTGAGCTTGCTGAGAAGCGCGAGGACATTGTCGCGGCCCACGGTGCGTCCTGCGAACGGAGAGTTGCCGGACAGCGTGAAGGTCAAGTTGTCGTCGAGGACAGTTTCCAGCGTCGCGAGGTCTTGTGCGGCGACGGCTTCGAACATCCGTTGCACGAGTTCGAGGTTGGTCATTGACATTGCTCCTTGTCGCGTGGCCGAACATCCGACGCTGTGCATGGTGGCAGTCCAGGTTTGCATTTGGCTTGCGGTCGAGCTGTCATCCTTGCCGGGTGCGCTACGGGCTGCTCGGCGAAGTGCAGGCGGCGCAGGCCGGACGGGTGCTGCCGCTCGGCGGGCGCCGCAACCGAGCGCTGCTGGCTTTGCTCGTGCTGCGCGCGAATCAGCCGGTCGGCACCGAAGACATCGCAGCCCAGGTGTGGGGACCTCGCGACGAGCAACCGCGGGGCACCGTTCAGGCTCAGGTGCATCGGCTCCGTCGCTGCCTTCCCGATGCCGCTATCGACACGACCCGCTCGGGCTATGTGCTTCACGCTGAACCACAGTCGATCGATGTTCGCCGTTTCGAGGCACAACTCGCTTCGGCGCAAACTGCGCTGACCGCCGGTCGAGGCGCCGACTGTGTCCAGGCAGCAAGCCAAGCGTTGCAGATGTGGCGAGGGCCGGCCCTGGCCGACCTGCTGGTCCACGACTTCGCTGCGCGGGAACATTCCCGCCTGGAGGAACTGCGCCGAGAAGCAGAGGATGTGCACGCCGAAGCGCTCCTGCAGATCAACCCAGCCGCTGTCGTCACGGCAACTGAGCGCTTGGTGGCTGACGCGCCGCTACGCGAGCGGCGGTGGGTTCTTCTGATGCGAGCCCTCTACCTCACCGGACGGCAGGCCGACGCCCTGGCCAGGTATGCGCGGATTCGACAGCTGCTCGATGAGCAACTCGGCGTTGCGCCCGGGCCGGAGCTGCGCGAACTGCACCGGCAGATCCTGCGTCACGAGGTGGTCCCGGATGAGCGATCGATCCCGGTTGCCGCCTCGAGTACACCCCTATCCGTTCGATACACGCGCGCCGCGGACGGTGCATACCTCGCATACGAGACGTTCGGACGTGGGATACCGCTGCTGATGTCCGCCGGCAACTGGAGCGGCCTCACGATCCGGCAAAATCCGCTGAGCGCGCCGTATGCCGCCCAACTGGGCGAGCTGGCCCGAGTCACCTGCTACGACGCGCGCGGGCTCGGGATGAGCGACCCGCTCGGCGACCGCCTGCCTAGCCTCGAGGACCGCACCCAAGAACTCATCGCGGTCGCCGATGCGGCCCACGCCGAACGGTTCGTCGTATACGGCTTCAGCGACGGAGCAGCCGCCGCCATCCACGCCGCCGCAGCGGTGCCACAGCGCATCGCGGGTCTCATCCTGCACAACGCGGCAGCATGGTCGGACGAACACGACCACCCGTTTCACCAAGCCGAACCCGAGGAGATCATCGCTGCATACGACCAAAATTGGGGCACTGGACTGACGATCGACCTGTACGCCCCGACTTTGGCGCACGATCCGTTCGCCCGGCGATGGTGGGCGCACGGCGAGCGGCACGCCGCACGTCCCGGCGAAGTCCACAAACTGAACCTGGCAGCAGCCGCGATCGACGTGAGCGCAGATCTGGCCCGGCTCACGGCCCCGACCTTGGTCGTCCACGCCGCGGCGAACACCGCGATCCCTGTCGCCCATGCGCGCCGCCTCGCGAAACACATTCCCGGCGCCCGCCTGGTCGAAATACCGACCCCGGACCACGCGCTATGGAGTCAGAGCAGCGTGGTCCTACGCCACCTACGTGGCTTCCTGAACCGACTCGCAGCCCAGCACGGTGTCGGCCCGACGTCGAAAGCATGAGGACGGGTCCGACCGCCGGCCCCTACCTCCAGACCACGCCAGAATTGGTCAGACGTCGTAGTAGAGCTCGAACTCGTGCGGGTGCGGGCGCAGCCGGATCGGGTCGATCTCGGTGGTGCGCTTGTAGGCGACCCACGCGTCGATGAGGTCCTCGGTGAACACGCCGCCCTCGATCAGGAAGTCGTGATCGGCCTCGAGGGCGCTCAGCACCTCGGGCAGTGAGCCGGGCACCTGCGCGATCGACGCCGCCTCGTCCGGCGGCAGTTCGTAGAGGTCCTTGTCCACCGGCTCGGCCGGCTCGATACGGTTCTTTATGCCATCCAGGCCCGCCATCAGCATCGCGGAGAAGGCGAGATAAGGGTTGGCCGACGGGTCGGGGATCCGGAACTCGATGCGCTTGGCCTTGGCGTTGGTGCCGGTGATCGGCACACGGACGCAGGCCGAGCGGTTGCCCGAGCTGTAGACCAGGTTGACCGGCGCCTCGAAGCCGGGCACCAGCCGGTGGTAGGAGTTCACCGTCGGATTGGTGAAGGCCAATAGCGCCGGCGCGTGGTGCAGCAGGCCGCCGATGTAGTAGCGCGCGGTGTCGGACAGGCCTGCGTAGCCGAGCTCGTCGTAGAACAGCGGCTCGCCGTCCTTCCACAGCGACTGGTGGCAGTGCATGCCCGACCCGTTGTCGCCGAAGAGCGGCTTCGGCATGAAGGTGGCCGTCTTGCCGTTGGCCCAGGCCACGTTCTTGACGATGTATTTGAACTTCAGCACGTCGTCGGCTGCGGCCTGCAGCGTGTTGAACTTGTAGTTGATCTCGGCTTGGCCGGCGGTGCCGACCTCGTGATGAGCGCGCTCGACGGGGAGTCCGGCGGCGACCAGGGCACTGGTCATCTGGTCACGCAGGTCGGCGTAGTGGTCGACCGGCGGCACCGGGAAGTAGCCGCCCTTGTAGCGGGTCTTGTAGCCGCGGTTGCCACCCTCCTCGACCCGGCCGGTGTTCCAGGCGCCTTCGATCGAGTCGATGTGGTAGTAACCCTCGTTCTGCGAGGTCTGGAAGCGCACGTCGTCGAAGACGTAGAACTCGGCCTCCGGCCCGAAGAACGCGGTGTCGGCGATGCCGGTGGACTTGAGCCACGCCTCGGCCTTGGCCGCGACCTGCCGCGGATCGCGCTCGTACGGCTCGCCGGTGCGGGGCTCGACGATCGAAAAGGCGACGTTGAGCGTCTTGGCCGCGCGGAACGGGTCGACGTAGGCGGTGGCGACGTCGGGGACCAGCTTCATGTCCGACTTGTGTATCGCGGCGAAGCCGCGGATCGACGAACCGTCGAACATCGCGCCCTCGCTGAAGAAGTCCTCGGGCAGCGTCGCGGTCGGGACGTTGAAGTGCTGTTGCTGACCGGGGAGGTCGGTGAACCGGACGTCGATGAACTTCACGTCCTCGTTCTTGACAAAGCTCAAGACCTCATCGGGACTGCTGAACATCGATCCTCCGTCGGGTTGGCCGCATCTGGTTCGGGATACTTCCTCCGCCGTGTTTCAGACATGTTGCGCCGCGCTGTGGCCGGGCTACTACCCCCGCACGACCGCCGTGTCGGTGTACCGGTCGTGCAGCCCCCGGCCGTCTCGATCGAACACGACCGCGGGTACGAGCAGCATGAGCAGCACCGTCCGCAGGACCGCACGCCACGGATTGACGGCGTCGTCGCGGTCGACGCGGATCACGCGCAGCCCGAACAGGTACATCCCGAGGGTGCGGCCGGCGACGAGCATGCCGATCACGTAGTCGACCGCGAACGGAATCAGGCTCCAGTAGCCGGGCAGCCGATCGGCGAGGTCGTGGTGCCCGGGCCGGTGGCGGTGCGCGACGCTGACGAACAGAGCAGCGACGAAGATCGAGGCGATCGAGTCGACGACGAACGCGCCGATCCGTGCGCCGGTGCCGGCGAGCGAGGCCGGGCCGGACGACGGCAGACCGAGGCGCTCGCCGCGGTAGGCCTGAGCTCCGGTGGTGGGGGACGTCATGATGTCGAGCCGCTACGAAGATCAGGTGCGGCGACGCACGGTGCGCTGCACATTGCGCATCCTCGCGCCTTGCGGCATCGGGCCCTGGGGGAGCGGCGCGCGCGGTCCGCCGAGCGCGCCGAGGCGCTTGTCGAGGGCCGCGACCTCCTGCTTGGTCAGGTTGGTCGGCAGCTTGAGCAGGTACCGGTTCAGCCGGCCGAGCCGCACATCGCCCTCGCCGGTGCCCACCGTGATGTCGTAGATCGGGGTGTCGCCGGCGACGCGGGAGATCTTCTTCTTCTCCTGGGCGACCAGGCCCCGAACGCGGTGCGGTGCGCCCTCGGCGACCAGGACGATGCCCGGACGGCCGACCAGCCGGTGGACGACATCGAGCTGGGTGGTGCCCGCGATGCCCTGGGTGAGCCGCCAGTCACCCTTGAGTTGCTGCTGGAGCAGCCACCCCGCGGCACCGGGCTGCCCTTCGGCCTGGCTGTACATCGACGTCTGCGCGCGCCGGCTGAACACGAGCATGCCGACGATGGCGAACCCGAACACCGCGAACGGGATCGGGAAGTAGACCGAGTCGGTGAGCCAGAAGACGAGCAGGTAGAGCGCGGCCGCCGCCAGCACGCTGAACAGGACGAGGTACGGCAGGAACTTGGGGTCCTGCTTGCGCGTGAGCGTGAACGCCTGGCCGACGCTGCGGAAGGTCTCGCGGCGTGACTTCCGTTTCTCCGTACGCGCAGCCTTCTTCTCCGCGCGGGTGGGTTTTGCGGGCCGCGCTGCCGCCTCCTTCGCCATGCCGTCAAGGATAGGGCCGGGCTGTGCGTCGGCGGGTCGCGGCCCGGTCCGGGCGGAAGGGTCTCGAGTTTCTCGATTTGGCGTTTACCAAAACGTTATGAATACTGCTTCCCGATGAAGAAACGTGCGCTTGCAACGATCGTCGGCCTCGCCGTCCTCGGTGTCTTGGCTGTGGCGTCGGCCGAATCGGCAGCTGCCGCCGCCCGGACGGGGATCGGCGGGCACTTCACGAAGGCCGTCCAGCATCGGGACGGGTCGATCCGGGTCGACGGCGCGGCCCGGGACCGCGCACACCCGAACGCACCATTGCCGATGTGCATCGTCGTGCACTCCGACTGCGTCCGGCACTTCTCCACCTCGCACGGCACGTTCTCGGTTCGGGTGCCGGCGCAACACCCGGGTGTGCGGCTCAACCTGCGCAGCATGGCCGGTAGGCCCATGCACCTCGACCAGACCAGGGTCGAGTCGCCGGGACAGCGCGCCGTCGACGTCGCCAAGCGGTACGTGGGGCATCGCTACACCTATGGCGGCTCGTCGCCGCGCACCGGCTTCGACTGCTCGGGCTACACCCTGTACAGCTATCGACGCGCCGGGGTCGCCCGGTTACCGCACAACACGAATGCGCAGGAGCACGCGCCGCACATGCACCGCATCTCGCGGGCGCACGCCCGGCCGGGCGACCTGATCTTCTACATGAGTGGCGGGTCGTCCTACCACGTGGCGATCTTCGCCGGTCACGGCATGCAGTACGCCGCGGCGACCCCCCAGGACGGCGTCGTCTACCAGCACATCTGGTCCCGGCGAGTGCAATTTAGGACGGATTGGCATTAGCGATAGGTGAGTTCGAGGCGACCACCAACGCGATGAGCGCTCGCGCGAAGAGCCCGCCGCCCGCGCGAGCGTCAGCGAGCTTGCGGGTGCGGAGCTCGAGACGGCCCCGAGCGAAGCGAGCGGGCCAGATCGAGATCCGCTTTCGGCGGAGTTAAGCCCCGTCCGATCGCGCAGCGATCGCGCGCGCGTAGAGACTCTTCGCTTTGTAGGACGACCTCACCAGCGGACCGGACATCACGCCGGCGAAGCCGATGTCCTCGGCTTCCTCGCGCAGCTGGACGAACTCGTCAGGCTTGACCCAGCGGCTCACCGGATGGTGCTTCGGGGACGGGCGCAGGTACTGCGTGATCGTGATCAGTTCGCAGCCGGCGTCGTAGAGGTCCTGCAGGGCCTGGCTGATCTCGGCGCGCTCTTCGCCCATGCCGAGGATCAGGTTCGACTTGGTGACCAGGCCGTCCGCGCGGGCCGCCCGGATGACATCGAGCGAGCGCTCGTAGCGAAAGCCCGGCCGGATCGACTTGAAGATGCGTGGCACGGTCTCGATGTTGTGCGCGAACACCTCGGGACGGCTGGCGAACACTTCGGCGAGCAGCTCGGGAATGGCGTTGAAGTCCGGCGCGAGCAGCTCGACACCGGTATCCGGGTTCAGCTCGTGGATCTGACGCACCGTCTCGGCGTAGAGCCAGGCACCGCCGTCCACCAGGTCGTCGCGGGCGACGCCGGTGATCGTCGCGTAGCGCAGCTCCATCGTCCGCACGCTCTCGGCGACCCGGCGCGGCTCGTCCCGGTCGAGTGCCTGGGGCCGCCCGGTGTCGATCTGGCAGAAGTCGCAACGCCGGGTGCACTGGTCGCCGCCGATGAGGAAGGTCGCCTCGCGGTCCTCCCAGCACTCGTAGATGTTCGGGCAGCCGGCTTCCTGGCATACCGTGTGCAGCCCTTCGCGCTGCACGAGCTCGCGCAGCCCGGTGTATTCGGGACCCATCTTGGCCCGGGTCTTGATCCACTCCGGCTTGCGCTCGATCGGGACGGCCGCGTTGCGCGCCTCGACGCGCAACATGCGACGGCCGTCCGGTTGCACTGCGGTCACACGGCCACCCCGGTCTCGACACGGACTCGTAGGAGGCTCGGTAGGTGCTGCTCGACGATCGGCAGCACCTCGGCGACAGTCACGTCTCGTCCGAGCTCCTTGGACAGCGACGTCACGCCGGCGTCGGTTATTCCGCACGGGACGAAGGTGTCGAAGAACGCCAGGTCCGGATCGCAGTTCAGCGCGAAACCGTGCAGGGTCACGCCGCGCGCCACCCGGATGCCGATCGCGCCGATCTTGCGGTCCGGCCCGCGGTCGTCGGCGCGCACCCAGGCCCCGCTGCGGCCGTCCACCCGGCCGGCGACGACGCCGAGTTCGGCGCAGGCGTCGATGAGCACGCCCTCCATGCGCCGGACGTAGGCGACCACGTCGACCGGATCCGGCAGCTTGACGATCGGGTAGCCGACGAGTTGGCCCGGGCCGTGCCAGGTGATCTTCCCGCCGCGATCCACGTCGATGACCGGAGTGCCGTCGGCGGGACGTTCCTGCGGCTCGGTGCGCTTGCCGGCGGTGTACACGGACGGGTGCTCCAGCAGCAGTGCGGTGTCGCCGCGCAGGCCGTCGGCCACCTCGGCGTGGAGCGCACGCTGCCGCGCCCAGGCCTGGTCGTACGGCACCAGCCCGGCGCGGACGATCGCGAGTTCGCCGATGACACCAGTCACGACATTCACGGTACTCAAGGCCCGCTCCGGAACCCCATCGCGGCCGCTCCGCCCGCCTCGGTACGGTTTGCGCCTACTCACAGGCGGAGGTGGCGATGACCACGCTCGACGAGGAGCGCGACACCGCGCGCGCGGAGAACCCTCGCCGGCCGCGCATGGTGTGGGTCGTCGGCGCGCTCGCCCTGATCTTCTTCCTGATCGGCGCCGCCGGCGGTTCGTACCTAGGCAAGCTCAGCGACGTACAGAAGAACGACAACTCCTCGTTCTCACCGGGCTCAGCAGACTCGACCAAGGTCTACAACGAGTCGCAGAAGTTCACCAAGACGCAGACCATCCCGGGATTCATCGTCTACGTGCGCGACTCGGGCATCACCGCGTCCGACCAGCAGAAGATCGCCGGTGACGTCGCCAGGTTCAAGGGCGTCCCGGGCGTCGCGGCAGACCAGGTGGGCCGGCCGCAGCCCAGCAAGAACGGCGACGTCGTCGCCGTGTCCGTCCCGCTGATCGGCAAGAACGGCTCGGTGAGCAAGACCGGACCACAACTGGTCGACGCCGAGAAGGCGGTCATCAAGGTCGCGCAGGCAGGCAATCCGTCCGGGCTGCAGGTGCACTCCGCCGGCGCCGGTGGCGTGCTGGTCGCCTTCATCGATGCGTTCAGCGGGCTGGACGGCACTCTGTTGCTGTCAGCCGGGCTGGTCGTCATCGTGCTGTTGCTGCTGGTATACCGCAGCCCGGTGCTGTGGTTCTTCCCGCTGTTCAGCGCGGCCCTCGCGCTCGGCTCGGCGGCGCTGGTGATCTATCCGCTGGCCAAGCACAACATCATCACGCTGAACGGGCAGAGCCAGGGCATCCTGTCGGTGTTGGTGATCGGCGCCGGCACCGACTACGCGCTCTTGCTGATCAGCAGATTCCGCGAGGAACTGCACGAGTTCGACAATCCCGTCGATGCGATGGTCGTCGCCTGGCGCGGCGCCGTCACACCGATTCTCGCCTCGGCCGTGACGGTCATCCTCGGACTCATCTGCCTCACCGCCGCCGAACTGAACTCGACCGCGGGCCTCGGTCCGGTCTGCGCCATCGGCATCGGCTGCACCGTGCTGACCATGCTCACCGTGCTGCCGGCGTTGCTGATGTTCGTCGGCCGGTTCGGCAACTGGCTCAACCCGGTCGGCTGGGTGCTGCTGATCATGAAGTTCCGCAAGCGGCGGATCAGTGACGGACGCTGGCTCTTCTGGCCGAGGCGTCCGCGCGCCGACCACCTGACCGACGTCGCGTTGCACGGCGTCTGGGCACGCATCTCGGAGGGCGTGGCCCGGCGGCGCCGGCTGCTCTGGTCGGTCACCGGCGTCGTCCTCATCGCGTGCGCGATCGCGATCACCGGTCTCAAGACGCAAGGTTTGTCGACCATCGACGGCTTCACCAACAAGCCTGACGCTCTGACGGGCCAGCACGTGTACGACGATGCGTTCCCGTCCAGCAAGGGCGCCGGCGCGCCGGCGAACATTCTCTACAACGCGGACAAGACGGACGCGGTCATCGCCGCCGTGAAGCCGCTCGAAGGCGTGTCGAAAGCACCGAATGCGGTCTGCGTCGAGATCGACTACGTCAAGGCGGCGCGGGCGATCAAGGCGAACCCCGCCGCGACGAAGAACTTCGCGACCTCGTGCCCGCCGCCACAACTGCAGCTCCAGCCGATCGGCGGCAAGCTGATCATCGACGCGACTCTCACCGACAGTTACGACAGCCAGGGTGCATACGCGACGGTGCAGCGCATCCGCGACGCGGTCAGCAAGGTCCCGGGTGCCGATGCGCTCGTCGGCGGCAGTTCGGCGACCAACCTCGACATCCAGAACGCATCCCGGCACGACCGCGACGTGATCATCCCGCTGGTGCTGTTCGTGATCCTCGTCGTGCTCGGCCTCGTGCTGCGTGCGCTCGTCGCGCCGATCCTGCTGATCGCCACTGTGGTGCTCTCGTTCACCGCGGCGCTCGGCGTCAGCGCGTTGTTCTTCAACCACGTGTTCCACTTCGCCAACGCCGATCCGTCGTTCCCGTTGTTCGCGTTCGTGTTCCTGGTCGCACTCGGGATCGACTACAACATCTTCCTGATGACCCGGGTACGCGAAGAGACGCTCGAGTTCGGCACCAGGAAGGGGATCGTGCGGGGCCTGTCCGTGACCGGCGGCGTGATCACTTCGGCGGGCATCGTGCTGGCCGCGACGTTCGTGGTGCTCGGCGTGCTGCCGATCGTGTTCCTCGCCGAAATCGGCTTCACCGTGGCGTTCGGTGTGCTCCTCGACACGTTCGTGGTGCGGTCGATCCTCGTCCCGGCGTTGAGCTATGACATCGGGAAGAAGATCTGGTGGCCGTCCAAGCTGTCGCGGAGCAGCGCACCTGAGTAGCCCGACCCTGACGGATGTCAGGGGTGACTAGGGGTGAAACCCCATCGCGAGATGTCGCCCCTTTTGGTTACCGTGGCCTCGAAACGCGTCAGCCGGGGCGCGCAATCCGCCGCCACCCGCGTGATCGGGAGATATGAATAATGAAGACCCTTGCCGAGTTCGCC
Source organism: Jatrophihabitantaceae bacterium (assembly GCA_036497365.1). Lineage (GTDB taxonomy): Bacteria > Actinomycetota > Actinomycetes > Mycobacteriales > Jatrophihabitantaceae > RYN-133. Next base: position 52,354 of record DASXJN010000054.1, read on the forward strand.
ATCAGGCGTCGGTGGTTCGTCATCGTCGGATGGCTCGTGCTCGTCGTCGCGGCCCAGGGCATCGCCAGTGCGATGGGGGGTGCGGCATACAAGGACACGTTCAGCCTGCCTCACACCGAGACCGCGACTGTCGCCAACCTGCTGAAGAACGCCGGCCTGGACAACCAGAA
>DASXJN010000055.1:0-15733 GCA_036497365.1 Jatrophihabitantaceae bacterium
CCGAGTTCCTCGGCGAACTCACGCCGCGCGGCCGCGAACGCGTCCTCGTCCGGTCCGTACTCACCCTTCGGGACCGACCAGGCGCCGTCGTCCTTGCGCGCCCAGAACGGCCCGCCCATGTGGCCGAGCAGCACTTCGAGCCGGGCGCTGCCGGCTCGGTAGAGGAGCAGTCCGGCGCTCTGCTTTCCGGGCACGGTCAGAGCCCGCGTGCCAACGTCGCGACGACCTCGGCCGCCGGGCCTTCGGTAGTCCGGCCGAAGCCGGTGCCGGCCCACAGGTGCACGCGTTCCGGGTCGCCGGCGGCGGCAGCCGCCCTGCGCATCGGGATGGTCAAGTGGTGCAGAGCGGGGTAGCCGAACGGCGCGGCGTTCGAGTGCGCGTCGGTGAAAGCGTTGCGCAGGCCACGGGCCGGACGTCCGCTGAACGCGCGCGTGACCACGGTCTCGGTCCGCGCCGGGTCGGCCAGCGCCGCTCGGTGGGTCGCCGATGCACCGCTCTCGTCCGTGCGGAGCAGCAACGTTCCGATCGCGACCGCCACCGCTCCCGCGGCGAGCGCGCCGGCGACATCCGCACCCGTGCCGACGCCGCCTGCAGCGACGAGGGGCAGGTCGGTCGCGGCGCGCACGGCACGGACGAGGTCGGGCAGCGAGACGGCGGGTACCGGCAGCCGCGGCGTGAGCGTGCCGGAGTGCCCGCCGGCGGCGCTGGACTGCACGACCAGGCCGTCCGGGCCGCGCGCGGCGGCGGCGCGCGCCTCGTCCGGCGAGGTGACGGTCAGCAGCACGAGGCTCCCGGCGCGCCGAAGCGTGTCGATCGTCGGTGCGTCCGGCAGGCCGAAGGTGAAGCTGACGACCGGCACCGGATCGCTCGCCAGGAGGTCGATCTTCTCGTGCCAGTGGTCGTCGTCCTCGATCGGCTGCGGGGCGCCGAGATCGACGCCGTAGCGCGCGGCATCGGGCGCGATCCGAGCGGCGTAAGCCGCGAACTCGTCAGCGTCGACCCGGAGCGGGTTCGGTGCGAACACGTTGACGCCGAACGGCCGGCCGAAGGCGCGCACCACGTCGATCTGCTCGCTGATCGCAGTCGCGGTCTTGTAGCCGGCCGCGAGGAAGCCGAGCCCGCCCGCGCGGTTGACCGCGTCCACCAGTTCCGGGGTCGTCGGCCCGCCGCTGAGCGGTGCGCCGACGAGGGGAACTGTCATGCTCGCAAACGGCTCAGGTAGTTGCACAGTGAACCTTTCTCCGGCGTCATTCGCGGCGTACCGTCACGCTATGGCAGCGAACCCGGAATCGAACCCGGAATCCTCCGACCAGGTGTACTGGCGAGGCGTGAATCACCTCGCGCTCGTCACGCCCGACATGGACGCGACGGTGCGGTTCTGGCACGGCGTGCTCGGCGCCCGATTGGTCGCGACGATCGGCACGCCCGCGTTCCGGCACTACTTCTTCGACATCGGCCCTGGTAACACCGTGGCGTTCTTCGAATACACCGACCAGCACTTCGAGATGTACGCCAAGCCGGCTGGTGTGCCGTATGAGAAGGCGTCCCAGTTCGACCACCTGTCGCTGAACCTGCCGGACGAGGATGCTCTGCTACGGCTGCGAGACCGGCTCAAGAGTCACAACTGCGAGGTCACCGACGTGATCGACCACGGCTTCATCCGGTCGATCTACTTCAGCGACACCAACGGGATGGCCCTCGAGGCATCGTGGTGGACGCTCGATGCCACCGGCCGCCCGGCCGACTACGCCGACGATCGCCTGTTCGCCGACGAGAACCCGACGGCGGCGGTGCAGGAACTGCGCAACAGCGGGGAACTCGACCACACCGTGTCGACCAAGCTGGTACCCGGCATCATCGAGGACATCTACCGCACCGGCGTCTGACGCCGCGTGTATCGGACCATCCCGCAGCTGCTCGGGGACGCGGCAGCTGCTCACGGCGATGATCCTTGGCTGCACACCGACGGCGAGACGCTCAGCTTCGCAGCGGCGGCAGATGCTGCCGGTGGCCGCGCCGCGATGCTGCGCGATCGCGGGGTCAGGGCCGGCGACCTCGTCCTGCTGACCGCACGCACCACGCCGGACTACCTGCTCGCATGGCTCGCCGTGACCGCACTCGGTGCGATCGCCGTGCCGTGCAACCCGGCATCCACCCCGGCCGAGCTCGCCGGGCTCGTCGAGCAGGCCGCCCCGCGACTGGTCATCACCGACGCGGACCTGCAGGCGCAGTTCGCCGGGCTGGATGTCATTGACGTTGCCGAGTTCGTCGCGTGCGGTACCGCCGAGTTGCCGACCGCGGTGCAGCCCGACGACATCGCGCTGCTCATCCCGACGTCCGGCACAACGGGGCAGTCGAAGCTGGTCATGCAGACCCATCGTGCGTACGCGATGGCCGGCGAGGGATTCCCGTACTGGATGGAGCTCGATCACGACGACACGATGCTGACCTCGCTGCCGCTGTTCCACGTCAACGCGCCGGCCTACTCGGTGCTCGGTTCACTCGCGTGCGGTGCGCAACTGGCGCTGCTGCCTCGCTTTTCGGCCAGCGGGTTCCTGGACGCCGCGCGCCGGCACGAAGCGACCGAGTTCAACGCGATCGGCGCGATGCTCGAGATCCTGATGCGCCAACCGGAACGCCCGAATGATGCCGACAACCCGCTGCGGTTGTGTTACACCGGCCCGGCCCCGGAACACGAGCGGCACCTGCAGATCGAGGAGCGTTTCGGCATTCGCATCGTGTGCGGCTACGCGATGTCGGAGACTCCGTACGGACTCATCTGGCCGCACGGTTCCAGGCTGTACGGCACGCTCGGCACAGTGCGCCAGCATCCGACGCTGGGCGTCGTGAATGCGGGCCGCGTCGTCGACGAGGAGGGCCTCGACCTTCCGCCGGGGCAGACCGGTGAGCTCTTGCTGCGCAACCCGGCCGTGACGCCGGGCTACTGGCAGATGCCGGACGAGACCGCGGCCGCGATCACGCCGGACGGTTGGTTGCACACCGGCGACCTCGTGACCGCAGACGACCAGGGCGTGTACACCTTCGTCGCGCGGAAGAAGGAAGTGCTGCGCAGGCGCGGCGAGAACCTCTCACCTGCCGAGGTCGAGGACGTCCTGCTCGCGCATCCGGACGTCCTGGAATGCGCCGTGGTCGGTGTCGAGTCCGAGCTCACCGAGGAAGAGATCAAGGCATTCGTCGTCACCGAGAGCACGCCGGACTTCCCGGCGCTGCACCGGTGGGCGAGCGAGCGGCTGTCCCGGTTCAAGGTGCCGCGCTACTGGCAGCAACTCGACGCGCTCCCCCGCACACCCACGCAACGCGTCGCCAAGCACCGGCTCCCCGCCGGGCACCCGGACGGCGAACTCGACCTCGGCTGACCCCGCCACCCCCACTTGATTTGGTATCGACTGACCAGATTTCCATGATCGTTTTGGTGCGTCGATACCAAATCAAGTGGGGGGTGGGCGCAAGTGGGGGGTGGGCGCAAGTGGGGCGGTGGGGCTAGATCGGGTGGAACAGGTTGAGGAAGCGGTCGGCGATCGTGGCATCGCCGCGCACCGTTCCGGTATTGCATCGGCCGAACGCGCGCAGCACCAGGCCGGCGGCATCGAACTCGAGGACGCAGGACAGATCGTCCAGCGAGCCCGGCTCGTAGCTCATGCCCTCTGCCGAGATGCTCACGCGCGTCTCGCCCGCGTTGTGCCCGCCGAGTACCCGAACACCGATCTGGAACGGCGTGAGTTCGGCGTCCGATCGGATCGTGTACTGCCAGATGACGAACATGAACGGGACGAGCAGATCGGCAGCCTCGCCGTCGATCGCGTGCGCGGTGCCTTCGCCCTCGCGGATGTCCCACGAGTGCACGGCGTAGTCCATGAGTTGTCCGGCCGCGTAGATGAACGCCGGCACCGGACCCATGTAGGGATGGGTGACGACCAGGCCGCCCCAGTCGTCCGCACCGATGCCGTCCAGCAACTCCATCACCTTGGCGAAGTCGGTGTGCAGGCGATCGATCATCTGCTCGCGGCTCTGCTCACGGAACGTGATCGCGCGGTCGCCTGCGACCTGGCTCATCGCGGCCAGGCCGTGCGGCGCGTCCGGCTCGCCGTTGGCGCGAGCCACATCGAACGCGGCGAAGTAACCCTCGGTCGTGTCGACGAGGTGCCCGACGACGTCCCGGGTGGTCCATCGCGTGCACGCGGTGTCGCGCTCCCACACCGCCGGATCGTCGATCAGGGCGAACAGGTCGGTGGCCTGCTCGCGGACCACGCGCAGAATCGTCGGTTTGCCCTCGTAGCTCGTCGCGTCCCATTCGCCCATGGGGATCACCTTCGCCTCTGGCTGCGGAGTAGTTGTAGGTGCAACAAACAAGACGCTTCGGCGGCGCAGATGTCAAGACGCGGCTTGTCAGTAGGCAGTGCGGCCCGTCTGCTGCAACGACGCGAGCAAGGATTCGAACAGCGGGGTGAGCTCGGCGAGCTCCTCGAGGTGCGCTGCGGTGAGCGTCGAGGATTCCGACGCCGCGTTCGGCCAATCTCAGCCGGACGACCCGGTGGTCGGTCTCGTCGCGGGTGCGCGTGATCAGCCCGGCGCGCTCGCACCGGTCGACGAGTTCGACGGCCGAGTGGTGGCGGACCAGGAGGTACTCGGCGACTTGACTGATCGTCGGGTCGTCCGGGCCCGGATGCCCGCGGATCGCGAGCAGGAGTTGGTGCTGGCTCGCGGTGACGCCCTGTGCCTCGGCCTGTTCCGCGCTCCAACGTTCGAACACGATATAAATCTCCGTACCGCGACGTCACGCACCTCGGCGATCACCGCGACACCTCGGCTGCTGCTCACGTTGCTGCCGCTGATCATCGGCGCATCGACGGCGTTCGCGGTCTCGGTGCTCGTGCTCAAGCGGTCGGTGCTCACCGAGAAGATCGCGCGCCGAGGTTTCCACCTGTCGCGCGAGTACGACGTCGACCCGCTCGAGATCCTGTTCATCGGCGAGGTGATGGACGACGACATCCTCACCTTCGAAGCGCACGTCCCTGCCACGGAAGCGCTCGAGGCGATCAGCGACACCGCACCGGACAACGTCGCCGCTCGGCGGCAGATGCTGTATCCGATCGTCGGCGACGCCGACCGCCTACTGGGCGTGGTGACGCGGACGCAACTCGAGACGGCTGTCCACCGCGGCGACGGCGAGGTTGCGGTCACAGCGCCGGGTATCGCGAAGCCGTGCGTGACGCATCCGGACGAGACGTTGCGCAGCGTCGCGGCCGCGATGGCGGCCAACGCTGTCGACCGGATGCCTGTCGTCGACCGGCACGACCCGACGCGGATCGTCGGGATGATCTCGCTGACGATGCTGCTGGCCGGACGTCTGCGCGATCTGCAGGAGGCGCGGGACGCGGAGCGCGTGCTGCGGCTGCGGGTCGTGCGGCCGCGCTGGTTGCCCCCGCGGGCCGCGGTGTGAGTCGTACCCGTCAGTTGTGGATGACCAGCGACTGCTGGGCGGGTCCGCAATTCCCCTCGGGGCAACGCGGGTTCACGTTGTGCGACTGGCCCCAGAGCTGAAGCTGCGCGGGATGCGTCTGGCTAGCAGCCGTCAGTGCCTTCAGGACGAGGACGGCGGTTGCCGACGAACCTGTGGCCAGCCGTCCGATGTGCCAGAAGATCTCGCCGTGCCCCGAGTGCGCACCCATCCGTGCGCTGAACGAGACGATCTTGAAGTGGCTGTCGGCGAGGACCGTCCCCAACGTTGTCACCGCTGCGTTCGGGCCGCGGTTGTGGATGCGTTCGGTCACCTTGAGCCGGTCGCCGACGTGCACGGGAGCGGTCGGCACGGTGATGTGTTCGGTAAGTGCGGCCGGGCCGGTGATGGTGAACGAGTCGGTCGAGTCGTTGTTGGCAGGATCGGCATCGGTGCCCTGCCCCGACAGGAGCCGCGCGCGGAACTTCACGGTCACCCGGTGGCCGACCCGCTCTTGTGGCGTCGTTTTGAGGACGACGACGACCGCGACGAACTCACTGTGCGTGATCGGGCCGAGGTTCACCTCCGCGTCCCGCACCGGCGCGCTCGACGTGCGCCGAACGTCGTTGTATTGGGGTCTGAGACTGACGATCGTGAGGTCCCGCGGCACCTTGACTTCGACCTGCGTGTTCGGTGCCCCCCAGCCCTGGTTGGACACCATGAACGTGTCCTCGATCTTGGCCGGGGTGAACGAGCCGGCGCGCGCCGCGGCGGGCGCCGCGTCGTCGCCCGCGGTCAGGTAGCTGTACACGTCCGGTTGGTTGACCTCGACCTTCACCGGCTCGGAGGTGACGGTGCCGCTGTCGCCCCACGTGAGGGTCGCGTCGGAGGACGTATCGGTCGTGTCACCCGTGCCGACCGTCACGGTGAAGGTGACGATGTGGCTTCCCCCCGGCAGGGTGCCCGAGGGGTCGGTGCCGAGAGCGATGCTGAGATCCCCGGGATCGGGTGAGCTCACGTGGGCGTCCGGAACTGCCGTGCCGTCCAGGGTGACCGCGCCGGCCAGCGCCGGAAGAGCCGAGTCCTGGTGCGTCGTCAACACTGCGGACGGCAGGTCACCGGCTGCGTAGATGTCGTACTCCACGGTGAACGCGCCCGGCCCGTGAGTTCCGGCCGGCGCCGAGCCGGAAAGATCGACGACCGTGTCCGCGTCCGCGGGTGCCGCCGCCGTGACCGCGCTCCCCACCAATGCGGCTACGACGAGGAGAATGCCTGCTTTGCGCGCCATTGCGTACCCGCTTTCGGCCAAGATCGACGCAACGCAACGTAGCAGCGCGATTCGAAGGAAATCCTTAGCGAGCCACAGCGGATTATGTGGCTCTTGATTTGGTACCGACTGACCAGAAATCCATGATCGTTTTGGGGAGTCGATACCAAATCAAAGGTTTTGGGTGGGCAAGGGGGGAGTTGAACCCCCACGTCCTTACGGACACACGGACCTGAACCGTGCGCGTCTGCCATTCCGCCACTTGCCCGGCGAACGGAGCCCCAGCCAGGTATCACCGGAAACTCCGCGGACGACGGTAGCACGGCGCTGAGTGCCGTTTTGCGGGCACTTCGGACCTGCCAGATAGAATCTGTTGCCACCCGCGCGAGTGCGCGCGGGCTTCGCCTCGCCGGTATGCCTAGACCGGCACAGCCCGAGGTGCTTGGAGCGCTCGGAACGGAGGAACGACGGTGAGCCTTGCTCAGCGCTTCGAGCGCCGACTCGAGGGTCTCGTCGGCGGTGCCTTCGCCCGGGTGTTCAAGGGCCAGGTCGAGCCGGTCGAGATCGGCTCGGCGCTGCAGCGCGAGGCGACCGATCGCAAGAACATCATGGGCAACGGCCAGGTGCTGTGCCCGAACCGCTACCGCGTCACGCTGGCCTCGTCGGACTACGAGCGGCTCGAGCCGTGGGAGTCCCAGCTCACCAACGCCCTGGCCGAGCTCGTCCAGGAGCATCTGGACGAGAACCAATGGACGACGATCGGCGACATCGAGGTCTACCTGGCGCGCGACGACCAGCTGCACACCGGCGTGTTCGGCGTCGCGTCCCGAATGGAGTCCGACGCTCCGCCGCGACGCCGCCCGCACGACTCGCTTTCGATGCCGGTCGTATCCGGCCAGCCGGTGGGCGGCGGCCCGGGCAACAACAGCGGCGCGCCCGCCCCGCAGTTCCAGGACTACTCGCCGCAGGCCGACCAGCCGCGGCAGCCTCAACCGACCCCGCCGCCCTACCAGCCGCCGCGTCCGCAGGCGCCGACCCGGGCGGTCCTGGTCGTCGACTCGACCAACCAGCGCTTCGAGCTTCGGCAGGGCAGCAATCTGATCGGGCGCGGTTCTGAGTCGGATCTGCAACTACTCGACCAGGGCGTCTCACGCCGCCACGTCGACGTCCAGTACGACGGGCGGCGCGCCACCGTCTACGACCTCGGATCGACCAACGGCAGCACCGTGAACGGCCACGAGATCGGCAGCCACGTGCTCAATCACGGCGATGTGCTGCGAGTCGGACACACCCGAATGGTGTTCCAGCAGGAGCACCAGTGAGAGCGTGCTCCCGCCTGGGTAGGGCGGCTGCATGAACTCGGCCCTCGCGCTCCAGGTGATGCGCTTCGGCTTCCTTGCGTTGCTCTGGTTGTTCGTGTTCGCCTCGATCCGTGTCATCAGGGGCGATCTGCGGCTGAGCGGGCAGGCGCGGGTCGCCACGCCGCCGCCGGCGCGCCGGCGCGGGTCGAAGCCGGCCGCGGCAGGCGCGCCGGGCCCACGCGGACCGAGCCAGATCGTCGTGACCGAAGGCGCCCTGCAGGGCACGCGCATCGGCCTCACGGGTGCGCCCGTGCTGATCGGCCGGGCCAACGACTCGACGCTCGTCCTCACCGATGACTACGCGAGCACCCGGCACGCCCGGATCAGCCTGCAGGACGGTATGTGGGTGGTCGAAGACCTCGGTTCGACCAACGGCACCTACCTCGGTTCGCGCAAGCTTGACGGCCCGGTGCCGATGGAGATCGGCGTCCCGCTGCGCATCGGCAAGACGGTGCTGGAGTTGCGCTAGCCCATGGCGTTGATCCTGCGATACGCAGTGCGGTCCGACCTCGGCCTGGTCCGGGGCAACAACGAGGACTCCGTCTACGCCGGCCCCCGGCTGCTCGCCATCGCCGACGGCATGGGCGGCCACGCGGCCGGCGAGGTGGCGAGCAAGATCGTCATCGGCACGCTCGAGCCGCTGGACGACGACCGCTCGCCCGGAGATCTGATCGCCTCGCTGCGCCAAGCGGTACTCGAGGCCAACCATCGCATTGCCGACGCGGTCGAAGAGGACAAGAACCTCGACGGCATGGGCACCACGCTCACCGCACTCCGGTTCGCCGGTTCGCAGGTGGGCCTCGTGCATGTCGGCGACTCGCGCGCCTACTTGCTGCGCGGCGATGTCCTGTCGCAGATCACTCACGACGACACCTACGTCCAGTACCTGGTCGACTCCGGCAAGCTCACCCCCGACGAGGCGAAGGACCACCCACGCAAGTCGGTGATCCTGCGCGCATTGCGCGGTGCCGAAGTCGAACCGGACGTCTCCATCCGTGAGGCACGCGCCGGCGACCGGTACCTGCTGTGCTCGGACGGACTCTCCGATGTCGTGTCGACCGAGACCATCTTCGAGACACTGCGCATCGACGACGTGCAGGAGTGCGCCGACCGGCTGGTCGAACTCGCGCTGCGCGGCGGCGGACCCGACAACGTCACCGTCATCGTCGCCGACGTGATCAACGCGCGGCCGGGCGACATCATCGACGACGTTCCCGTCATGGACGGCGCGTTCGTCGACCCGTCCGCCGCGGCGGTACCCGGCGCCGACAGCGCCGCCGAACGGGCCGCCGCGATCGCCCGACCGGCTCCGACCAGGCCGACCGCCGACACCGACGCGCCGAAGCAGCGGGGTCGATGGAAGACGCCCGCGCTGATCCTCGGCATCCTCGTCCTCATCGCGGCCGCGCTCGGCGGCACCTACATCTGGGCGCAGACGCAGTACTACGTCGGCACCGCCGGCTCCGAAGTCGCCATCTATCAAGGCGTCAATGCCTCGTTCGGCCCGCTCAAGTTCAGCGAGGTCTACCAGAACACCGACCTCAAGGTCGACGACCTCAACTCGGCTTGGCAGGCACAGGTCGAGTCGGGCATCACCGCCAAGGACAAGGGCGACGCGCAGCAGATCGTGCACCGCCTGCTCAACGAGCGCAAGCCGCCGTGCCCGCCCACACCGGCCCCGACCACGAGCACGTCGGCGAGCCCGTCGACCACTCCCACGACCCAGTCGCCGAGTGCCTCGTCGTCGCACAAGTCATCACCGGCTCCGCACAAGTCGACGCCCGCCCACAAGCCGACCTCCAAGGCAACGCATCGGGCGACACACCGATCGACTGCCCACAAGTCCACCGCGCACAACGCGCCGGCCCGGCACTCCTCGTCGAAGCCCCGCTCCGGCAGCAGTGCGGCGACCCGGACCCGTAGCGCACCGAGTTCGGCCGCGGCCAGCACCAGCCCGAGTCCTAGCCCGAGCATCATCACGCCGTCGGGGTCGCTCGGTGCCAGCCCGCTGAAGCCGCCGAATTGCAGGAACGACTGACATGAGCGATTTGAGCCGCAAGCTGCGGCAGCCGACGAGGCGCAACGCCGAGTTGCTCATGCTGATCTTCGCGGTGCTCATCGTGGTCGCCGCCGAAGCCGCCGTCGAAGCCGCGCGCGACGGCGTGCTCTCGTCACGGCTGCTCGCCTACGCCGCCGTCCCGATCGTCGTGGGGGTGCTCACCCACCTGGTGATCCGCAAGATCGCGCCGTACGCCGATCCCCTTCTGCTGCCGATCGCGGTGCTGCTCAACGGTCTCGGCCTCGTGATGATCAACCGCCTGCAGCGCGATGCGAAACAGTTGAACGTGACGATCTTCGCCGACGCGGCCACGCAGGTGAAGTGGACGGTCATCGGGGTCGCGCTGTTCGTCGCGATCCTGTTCGTCGTCCGCGACCACCGCGTGCTGCAGCGCTACGCGTACACCCTCGCGCTTCTCGGCGTCATCCTGCTGTTGCTTCCCGCCGTGCTGCCGACCCGGTTCAGCGAGGTGAATGGCGCCCGCATCTGGATCCGCGTCGCCGGCTTCTCGATCCAGCCTGCCGAGATATCCAAGATCCTGCTGACCATCTTCGGCGCCGCCTACCTCGTCTCGAAACGCGACGTGTTGGCGCTGGCCGGGCGGCACATCGGCTTCAAGGTGCGCAGCAAGTTCATCGGCATCGACCTGCCGCGCGGTCGCGACTTCGGTCCGCTGCTCGCAGCCTGGCTGGTCTGCATCGCGGTGCTCATCCGGGGGCGTGACCTCGGCACGTCGCTGCTGTTCTTCGGCCTGTTCGTCGTGCTGCTCTACGTCACGACCGAGCGGGTCAGCTGGGTGATCATCGGCGTGCTGCTGTTCGCGGGGGGCGCCTATGTCGCCTATCAGATCTTCGGGACGGTGCAGACGCGCGTGGACGTCTGGCTGCACCTGTTCGCCCCGAGGTACGACGGCACCGGCTACCAGCTGCGGCAGTCGCTGTTCGGTCTCGGCACCGGTGGCATCTTCGGCACCGGCCTGGGCAGCGGGCATCCGGCATTGGTTCCGTTGCCCGCGACCGACTACATCATTTCGTCGTTCGGCGAAGAGATCGGGCTGTTCGGCGTCGTCGCACTTCTCGTGCTGTACGCGCTGTTCGTCGGACGTGGTCTGGCCGCCGCCATCGCGGTGCGCGACGCGTTCGGCAAGCTGCTCGCGACCGGGTTGTCGTTCCTCATCGCGCTGCAGTTGTTCGTGGTCATCTCGGGTGTCACACGGCTGCTGCCCGAGACCGGCTTGACCACACCGTTCCTGTCCTACGGCGGATCCTCCTTGGTGGGTAGCTGGGTGCTGCTTGCACTTCTGCTGCGGATCTCCGACGCGGCCCGCCGCCCGGCAACCACTCCGCCGCGTTCGCAACTCGAGACGGCGGCGATACAGGTATGAACAAGTCGATTCGCAAGGTGGCCGTCGCGCTCGCCGTGCTGCTCGCTGCCGTTTTCGTCAACCTCAACTACGTGCAGGTCGTCAAGGGCGATGCCTACCGCGACGATCCACAGAACCGTCGCGTGCTGCTCAACGAGTACGCGAGCCCACGCGGCGACATCACCGTCGACGGCACCGCGGTCGCGCACTCGAAGAAGACCAACGACGTGCTCAAGTACCTGCGCGTCTATCCCGACGGCCCGGTCTACGCACCGCTCACCGGCTTCTACTCGCTCAGCGCCACACCGTCGCCGAACCTCGGCACGTCCGGTATCGAGTCGGCGGAGAACTCGGTGCTGTCCGGCGACGATCCGAAGCTGTTCGGCAGCCGGCTCGGCGATCTGCTCACCGGCCGCAACCCACAGGGCGGCAGTGTCGATCTGACCATCGACAAGGCCACCCAGGCCGCTGCCTACCAAGAGCTGATCAAGGGTGACAACGGCAAGCCGCGACGAGGTGCCGTCGTTGCGCTCGACCCGACGTCCGGCGCCGTACTTGCTGCTGTCAGCACGCCGTCGTACAACCCGGCCAAGTTGAGCTTGCACGACACGGCGCAGATCAACGCGAATTACAAGAAGTACGTGAACGATCCGTCGCAGCCGTTGCTGAACCGCGCGTTCAACCAGGTCTATCCGCCCGGTTCGACCTTCAAGGTGATTGTCGGTGCCGCCGCGTTGAAGGCCGGTATCGACCCGCTGAAGGATCAGCTCATCGCGCCGAACGGGTACTACCCCGAGACCGGCCGGACGGCGTCGTCCTGCCCGCAGGCCAGCGTGAACTGCATCGAGAACTTCGGGGGTGAGCAGTGCGAGAACGGCAAGACCGCCTCGCTGACCTATGCCTTCGCCAAGTCGTGCAACACGCTGTTCGCCGCGCTCGCCGACGAACAACTCGGCGGCGATGCGATCGCCAAGGAGGCCGAGCTGTTCGGCTTCGATGCGCCGTACGCGAAGCAACAGCCCGACCTGTGTGACACCCCGAAACTCACCATCCCGGTGCCGGTCTGCGACTCGACGGTCGGCAGTACGACCGACATGAGCGCCAAGGGCTTCCTGGCCCGCACAGCGTTCGGGCAGCAGGACGTCCGGATGACGCCCCTGCAGGGCGCGATGATCGCGAGCGCCGTTGCGGACAACGGCATCCTCGAGAAGCCCTACCTCGTGAACCAGGAACTCGCACCCAACCTCGACGTCATCAGCAAGACGGCATCGCAACAGATGGGCATCGTGCTCGACCAGCAGCAGGACCAGCAGCTGCAGGCAATGATGGAAGCCGTTATCAACTCGCCGGAAGGCACCGGTCAGGAAGCCGCCATCCCGAATGTCGTCGTGGGCGGCAAGACGGGCACGGCCGACACCGGGCGCAAGCTCAAGAACGGGCAGGACCAGCCACCGCACGCGTGGTTCATCGGCTACGCGATGGTCAACGGGCTGCCGAAGATCGCGGTCGCAGTGATCATCGAGAACGGTGGCGTGAACGGCAACGAAACCACCGGCGGTGCGGCCGCGGCACCGGTGGCGAAGGCCGTCATGGAGGCCTACCTGAAAGGACACGGCGGCAGCTGACGGCGCATAACCGCCGTAACGGTCGCGGCGAGCAGCAGACTGGCCCCACAGACGAGATTCGCGAAACGACATTCCCCGCAGGACAGGTAGAGACAGGACAGGACTTAGATGACGCAGCCCCGACTGGTCGGCGGCCGATACGAGCTCGGCGAGCTCATCGGCTACGGCGGTATGGCCGAGGTGCACCGCGGACGTGACATCAGACTCGGCCGTGACGTCGCGATCAAAGTGCTGCGTGCTGATCTTGCCCGCGATCCGTCCTTCCTGAACCGGTTCCGCCGCGAAGCCCAGTCTGCAGCGGGACTCAATCACCCCTCGATCGTGTCGGTCTACGACACCGGCGAGGACGCCGGCGCACCAGGCGGCAACCCGCAGCCCTACATCGTGATGGAGTACGTCGAGGGCCGCACGCTGCGCGACATCCTGAAGTCCGAGGGCCGGCTACCACCGCGCCGGGCGATGGAGATCGTGGCGGACGTCGCGGCCGCGTTGGACTTCAGCCACCGCAGCGGCCTGATCCATCGTGACGTCAAGCCGGCCAACGTGATGATCACGCAGTCCGGCGCGGTGAAGGTGATGGATTTCGGCATCGCCCGTGCCGTCGCCGACAACTCGGCGACCGTCACGCAGACCGCGAACGTCATCGGCACCGCGCAGTACCTGTCTCCGGAGCAGGCGCGCGGCGAAGCCGTCGATGCGCGCTCGGACGTCTACTCGACCGGCTGCCTGCTCTACGAACTCATCACCGGCGTGCCGCCGTTCCAGGGCGATTCGCCCGTCGCGGTCGCTTACCAGCACGTGCGCGAGAGCCCGACCGCGCCGTCCACCCGTGCTCCCGGTCTGCCTCGCGCGCTGGACTCGATCGTGATGAAGGCGCTGGCGAAGAATCCGCAGAACCGCTACCAGAGCGCCGGCGAGATGCGTAGCGATCTGCAGCGCGCGCTGGCCAACCAGCCGGTTTCCGCCGAAACGGTGATGACCGACGCCGAGCGCACCCAGTTCATCGCTCGGACGCCTCCGCCGCCGTTGCTCGCCCCGCGTCGTGACGAGCCGATGGACGAGCCCGAGCCGGAACGACGCAATGCCTGGATCTGGGTGGCGATCGTCGTCGCGCTGCTACTCGTCGTCGGCGTCGGCGCGTTCTTCATCATCAAGCTGAGCAACTCGAACAAGCCCACCCCGAAGGTCACCGTGCCGAGCCTGGTCGGTCTGTCGGTCCCAGACGCCAACAAAGCACTGCACAACAAGGCGAATTGCGACACCGACAACACCTGCCGCGTGTACCTGCAGCCGGATGCGGACACCCCGTCCACGCCCGGACCGTGCGATGACGGCAGCACGCCGAAGAAGGACGGCGGGATCTGCAAGGTGCTGCTCCAGGACGGCACAGCGGTCGCGGCGAACAGCCAGATCGACGAAGGCAGCACGATCCTGTACGAGACGTACAAGAAGAAGGTCGTCGGAGTTCCCTACGTCATCGGGCTCTCGTACGCCGATGCGGTGACCGCGCTGAAGAACGCCGAACTCAAGGCGAAGAAGGGCAAGCAGGTCAACACGTTCGACCAGGAGGGCAAGGTCGTCAACCAGGACCCGATGCCGCAGAAGCAGGTGTCACCGGGCACGACTGTCGTGTTGCACGTATCCAGCGGCAAGCGCCGCTTGCCCAAGGTCGTCGGCATGCAGTCCGACCAGGCCAAGGCCAAGCTCAACCAACTCGGCTTCACCACCGTCGACAACACCAGCCAGCGCAAGCACACGAGTGACCCGAGCAAGGACGGACTGGTCTTCGCCGAGGACCCGACACCGAGCTACCTCTATCCGGCGGACACCAAGATCACGTTGACGATCTACAAGTACGTCAAGCCGGCGCCCACATGCGATCCGAACAAGACCCCGACGCCGTCGATACCGCCGCCGACCGGGTCCGGTCTGCCGTCGTCCAGCATTTCTCCGAGCTCGACGCCGAGCTCGCCGCCGAGCCCGACCGACACGAACACGCTGCCGCCCTGCACCACGCCGTAGCCGGCGGGTCAGGGCTGCGGCAGGGTGACGACTGCGTGCAGGCCATCCTCGCCGTCGGGGCGGTCGGTGAGCACGATCGTGCCGTGGTGGTTGCGTACGAGATCACGGACGATCGGTAGGCCGAGTCCGGTGCCGCCGAGATCGCGCGACCGCGACGACTCGGAGCGGTAGAAGCGGTCGAAGACGCGGTCGCGCTCGCCCTCGGGCAGCCCTTGGCCGTCGTCGGTGACGGTCAGCTTGGCGACCGGCGCACCGTCGGCGCCGTCGACTGTGTAGACATGAACGTCGACCTCGCTGGCCGCATACCGGACGGCGTTGTCGACGAGGTTGACGACCACGCGATGCAACCCGTCTCGGTCGCCCTGCACGGTGACGTCCTCGGTGTAGTCGAAGATGACCGGCACGCGCGCGTGCCGGTAGCCGGCGACGATCGTCTCGACGAGATCGTCCAGCTCGAGCGGCACGTGCGGAGTGCGTGCTGCGGTCTCGTCCAGCCGGGCGAGCGCGAGCAGGTCCTCGACCAGCCGGTCGAGGCGGCCGACGTCGATGAGCACGTCGTCGATCAAGTCGGGCCAGTC
>DASXJN010000056.1:0-2337 GCA_036497365.1 Jatrophihabitantaceae bacterium
CCGGAAAGGGGTGCGATCAGCCGCCCTGTGGACGGCGCGATCGCGCTGTGGACGAGCGGTGCTCAGGCCGACGCGGCAGCGGGGGTCGAGGTGGACGACGACGACTTCGAGTCGGACTTCGCCGCCGGCTTCGAGTCCGACTTCGACGTGGACGACGACTCCGACTTCGACGAGGACGACGAGTCGGACTTCGGCTCCGAGCCGGATGAGGAGTCGGAGGACTTCGCCGCGGCCCGGCTGTCGGTGCGGTAGAAACCGGAGCCCTTGAAGACCACGCCTACCGACCCGTAGACCTTGCGCACGGCGCCGTTGCAGACCGGGCATTCGCTCGCTGCGGCGTCGGTGAACGACTGCACCAACTCGAAGCGATTGCCGCACTCGGCGTCGGTGCAGGCGTACTGATAGGTCGGCATTGCGGTCCTTCGAGAATCGTCCGGGAGTCCCAAGTCTGGCACTCCGTGCTACTGACTGCTAACCATGGTCGCTCACGAACGATTCCCACGTCCAGTCGGGGCCTGTCCGAGGTCGAGCCATCCCGCGCCGGGAGTGACACAGGCGGTCACCGGCCGGTCCCAGGGGTCGCTCGGCACCTGCGCGAGGACCTCGGCGTCGTAGACCAGCGCGACGACGGGCACGCCGGCTCGTACCCGGGCCAGCGCGCGGTCGTACGAGCCGCCGCCCCGGCCGAGCCGCAGCCCGCCGGTCGTCACCGCAAGTGCCGGCACGAGCACGGCGTCGACCGACGAGATCGCATCGACGGTCAACGGCCGGTCGCCGGGCAACTCCACCCAGTCAAGGTCGCGATCGGGCAGCGTGACCGGCACGAGCACGCGCACGCCGCGCGTGATCAATTCCTCGAGGAGTTCGTTCGAGCCGGGCTCGGTGCGTAGCGGCCGGTACGCGGCGACGGCAGTCCAGCCGTCCGCGTCCTGTCGCGCCAGCACTGCGGCCCGTACCGCGCTGCGCGCCGCCTCGATCGCCGCAGGCGTGAGAGCACGACGTTCCTGCAACAATTCCTCGCGCAGGTCCTGCTTGTCCGCCCCGGCCATTGCTACCCGCCTCGCCCCGCAAGCGTCGCTCGTTGCTCAACCTTCGCTCCGCAAGCGTCGCTCATCGAACAAGTGTGGCCCGTTAGTCTCAAAACCATGGCTACCAGGGCGGTACGCAAGGCCGTCATCCCCGCCGCCGGACGCGGCACGCGGTTCCTCCCGTTCAGCAAGTCCGTGCCCAAGGAACTCGCGCCGATAGTGACGACCCCGGCCCTCGAGTTCGTCATCGGTGAGGCTGCCGCGCACGGCATCAAGGACGTGTTGCTGGTCGTCAGCGAGGACAAGACCGAGATCGGCGACTACTTCCGTCCCAACGACGAGCTCGAGAAGGCGCTGGCCGACAAGGGTGACGAGCAATCGCTGGCCCTGGTGCGCCGTGCGCCGGCACTGGCCAACGTTTCGCAGACCCTGCAGGACGAGCCGCTCGGTCTCGGCCACGCCGTCGCGCAGGGTGAGCAGTTCGCCGCCGGCGAGGGCATCGCGGTACTTCTGCCGGACGACCTGATCGACGACCGCGACCCGCTGCTCGGCGCGATGCTCGACGTCTACGCCGAGCACGGCGGCATCGTCATCGGCCTGATCGACGTGCCGCGGGAGGACATCAGCAAGTACGGCAGCGTGCGTCTCACCGACGACAGCGATCAGGACGCCGAGGTCGTCGCAATCATCGAGCTCGTCGAGAAGCCGCCGGCCGAATCCGCGCCGAGCACGCTCGCCATCATCGGCCGCTACGTGCTGCCCCCGGAGATCTTCGACGCGCTGCGAAGCACCGAGCCGGGCGCCAAGGGCGAGATCCAGCTGACCGACGCGATGCAGCAGTTGGCGCACGGCGACACCCCTGTGCACGGCGTGGTGTTCCGTGGCCGCCGCTACGACACCGGCAACGGCCTCGACTACATGAAGTCGGTCGTCCAGCTGGCCCAGCGACACCCCGAGATCGGTGCCGACTTCACCACCTGGCTGAGGGAGTATGTGACGGGTGGCGGCTGACGACAACCGGTTGCGGACGGTCGACGAGCACCTCGCGACCGTGCTCGACGGCATCGGCTCCATCGATCCGATCGAGCTGACCCTGCTCGACGCGCAGGGCCTGGTGATGGCCGAGAACGTCGCCAGCACGGTGCCGCTGCCCGGCTTCGACAACTCCGCGATGGACGGCTACGCCGTCCGCAGCGTCGACATCAAGTACGCCACCGCCGAGCAACCGGTCACGCTGCCGGTCGTCGGCGACGTGGCCGCCGGCGCGAAGTCCCGTTCCGGGATGGGTCCGGGTCTGGCCATGCGAATC
>DASXJN010000057.1:0-3102 GCA_036497365.1 Jatrophihabitantaceae bacterium
CTTCGACACCTCGCAAGTCAGCGGGCTGGTCGGACGGGCGTTCACCTGGGCCGCCGAGACCGGCTTCCTCGGCCCGCTCGAACCGCCCTCGCTGCTGGTGACGGAACCGCCGGACCACACCCGTTACCGCAAGCTCGTCACCCGCGTCTTCACCGTCCGCGCGGTCGAGAACCTGCGCGAACGCACCGAGCAGATCGCCCGCGATCTGCTCGACGAAATGGACGGCGCCGATCGCGTCGATCTCGTCGACACCTACTGCACCCAGCTGCCCGTCACCGTGATCGCCGAGATCCTGGGCGTGCCCAGGTCCGAACGACAGCGAGTCCTCGGATTCGGCGCCGCGGCCGCACCAAGCCTCGACCTCGGCCTGAGCTGGCGACAGTTCCACACGGTCGAGGCCGCGCTCGCCCAGTTCGACGCCTGGCTCGGCGACCACTTGCGTCGGCTCCGCGCCCACCCCGGCGACGACCTGCTCAGCCAACTCGTCGCTGCCCAGGACAACGGGGTCGGGCTCGACGACCGCGAGCTGAAGGCCACCGCCGGCCTCGTGCTCGCAGCTGGGTTCGAGACCACCGTGAACCTGCTCGGCAACGGGGTCGCGCTGGTCGACACCCACCGCGACCAGCTCGACCGGCTCAAGGCCGAACCCGAGCTGTGGCCCAACGCGATCGACGAGATGCTGCGCGTCGATCCACCCGTCCTGCTGACCGGACGCACCGCGTTGCGTGATACGACCGTGGCCGGCCGACCGATCCCCAAGGGCGCGCTGGTCACCACCGTGCTCGCTGCGGCCAACCGCGATCCCGAGATGTTCACCGATCCGACGCGCTTCGACATCGCCCGTCCGAACGCGAAAGACCACGTCTCGTTCTCCGCCGGCCGGCATTTCTGTCTCGGCGCCGCGTTGGCCCGCATGGAAGGCGAGGTCGGGCTGCGCGCATTGTTCGACCGCTATCCCGACCTGCGTGCGCTGCCCGGCGCGCAGCGGCGCGAGACGCGGATCCTGCGCGGGTTCGCCCAGTTGCCCGTCCGGCTCGGCGAGCGTGCGAAGACCGAGGTCTGAATCAGGGGAGCACGCAATCGCCGCACATCCCCGCGCCGGCGAATCGGTAGAGCAGGCAGCAGCTGTTGCGCCGGAACCGCGGCGGCAGCGACTGCGCCGTCCCCTCGAACGGGGGCGCCGACAGCACGCCCGCCGCGACTGACGCGGCACCGAGCTGCATCGCCGCGCCGTTGATGGCCGACGCCATGTTGCCCCACAGCACCATCGGCGAGAGTGCGAACGTCGTCGCGTACGCGTCGAGCAACGGGATGAGCACCGGCGCCACGACCGCATCGACGAGCGAAGACGACGTGGACGACGCCGTCACCGCCAACCGCATCGGCCCAGGCACGGCGTCGCGCCACCACACCGTGTCGAGCGAGAGCACCGGTGTCACGCCCGAATCGACGAGTGCGGGCAGTGCCGGCGAAATGACTCGGGACGCGACACCGAGGAAGTTCACCGACGCCGCAGCTCGCAGCGGCCCGACGCCGAGCGCCGCCCGGGTCCGCGCCACGCGTTCGTGCAGAACCGCCGGATCGGCCAGCACCGACAGCGCCGTCCATCCGGACAGTGACGACGGAGTCTCGAGCGCGAAGTACGGATTCACCGCACGCGCCGCACGGCGTCCGGACGGGCGGGCACGACGTCCGGGTGCAGGATCGATGCCAGCGCCTCGACCCCGTCGACCAACCTAGGACCGGGCCGAACGACCAGCCCGTCGCCGTCGATCGCCCAGACCTGCGCGTCGGGTACTGCCGAAGCGACCGCGGCAGCCTGTGCGACCGCTCCGTCGAGATGAAACCCGCACGGCGACACCATGACGACGTCGGGACGCGCGGACGTCACGAACGACCAGTCCACTTCGCGAGAACGTTCGTACGGCAGCGCGGCGACCGGCGTCCCGCCTGCGGCGCTGACCATGTCAGGAACCCAGTGCCCGGCGGGGAACGGCGGGTCGACCCACTCGACCACGGCGACCCGTGGCGACGGGCGTCCGGCGACGGAGGCGGCCACCGCGTCCAGCCGGGCGCGCAACGCGCCGACGAGCGCGGCGCCGCGCGAAGCGATGCCGGCGCGCTCGGCGACGGTGCCGAGTGTCGCAAGCACGTCGACCAGGGTGTGCGGATCGAGCGCCACGACGTCGGCCTGACAGCCGAGGAACGACAGTGCATCGGCCACCGTGGCCGAGGGCAGCGCGCACACCCAGCACAGGTCCTGCGTCAGGATCAGGTCGGGATCCAACCTGGCGAGGGCATCGCGGTGCAGGTGGTAGAGGTCCGCGCCCGCCGCCGCCTGGGATCGCACGTAGGTGTCGATCTCACGCGGCGACATCGTGGAGGTGTCGCGGCCGCCGACCACGATCGCCTTGTCGACGCGCGCCTGGGGCGGCTCGTCGCACTCGAAGGTCACGCCGACGAGGCGATCCTCGAGCCCGAGCGCGTAGACGATCTCGGTGGCTGACGGCAGCAACGAGATGATGCGGCGTGCGGTTGGCATCACAGCGGACTGTTGCCGCCGCCACCGCTGGGGATGATGCGCAGGATCCGCTCGTCCGTCGGCACCGGATGGCCCTTGCCGTCCTTGTTGGACGTGCTCAACCACAGCGCGCCGTCGAGCGCCCCGACCACCGTGCGCAGTCGGCCGTATCGATCATGCAAAGCGACGATGAACTTGCCGAGGTGGACAGCGCCGTGCGAGGTCGTCCCGATGGGCGCGGCAAGCAGTTCCTTGCCGTCGAGCGAGGTGGCGAACAGCCTGTTTCCGAGCACCGCACACCCACCTGGCGACCGCGCGCTCGACGGCAGCATCGCGACCGGCCCATCGTCCGCGCCGGCGAGCGCGAACGTGCGCCCGGGCAGCAGCCGGAAGATCGGATCGGCGGCGGCGGACGGCACCGACTCGGTCTGGAACGCCAAGGTCGAGTCCGCGGTCGCGCACAGGCCGTCGGTGTGCCCGAATCCCGAGGCGTACACGCGCGACCCCCTCACCGGATTGCCCTGAGCGGGCCGGCCGATGTCGGTGATACGCAGCACCTTCCCGGCCAGACTCGACGGCTT
>DASXJN010000058.1:0-3702 GCA_036497365.1 Jatrophihabitantaceae bacterium
CGGCCAGGCAGGCGCCGACGGCCTCGAACGCGTCGATGATCGTGACCGTGCGCCCCTGGTACTGGCCCGGCAGCGTCGACCCCGCGTAGAGGAACACCGACGCGACGTCGAGGCGGGCCGCAGCCATGAGCATGCCGGGCAACGACTTGTCGCAACCGGCGAGGAGCACTCCGCCGTCGAGCTGTTCGGCCCGGAACACCGTCTCGACCGAGTCGGCGATGATCTCGCGCGACACCAGCGAGTAGTGCATGCCGTCGTGGCCCATCGAGATGCCGTCGGACACCGAGATCGTGCCGAACTCGAGCGGGTACCCGTCGGCTCCGCGCACACCGACCTTGGCCTTCTTCGCCAGCCGGTTCAGCGACAGGTTGCAGGGGGTGATCTCGTTCCAGCTGCTGGCAACGCCGATCTGCGGCTTGCGCCAGTCGTCGTCGCCCATGCCGACGGCACGCAACATGCCGCGAGCGGCCGCTCGTTCGACGCCGTCGGTGACGATCGAGCTGTGTGGCTTGCGATGCTCTCGACGCGGCTCGTTGCTCACCCGGGAAAGCCTACGGGTTACCGTTTCGGACGTGACTGACACAGGCGGGACCGATCGCGCCGTCCGGAAGAGGCTGATCTTCCGGCTGCCGCGGTCCGCCTACCTGGCGGTGCTGTTCCTGCTCATGTGCTCCTTGCCGCTCGCGCTCACGGACAGCGGCGGCGACGAGGGTGGCGAGATCGGCGTGACCTGGCGGCTGGCCTTCTTCGCGCTGCCCGTGGTCGCCGCCGTCTTCATCGCGCGGACGGCCACCTTCGTCGACGTCGACGGCATCCGGGTGCGGCTGGCGTTCGGGTCGCGCGCGATGCGGTGGGACGAGATACGCGGCCTGTCGATCACCGGACGAGCGGTCTACGCCGTGTGCGGCGACGGCTCGGTCCGACTGCCCTGCGTGGGCGTCAGCGACCTTGCCGCGGTGGCAAAGGTCAGTGCCGGCCGGCTGCCCGACATCCCGGAGGCGCGGCGCAAGTACGCCCCGTCGCGTAGGCCGCGCCGCGGGGTGCGCCGCTCCTAGCAGTTCGTCAGTAGGTTTCGCCGACCACGTTCTCGAGTGGCTTGCCGGCGACGTAGCGCTCGATCTGCGCACGAACCAACCCGTACGCGCGGCGCTCCCACCCGTGCGTGCCGCCACCGACGTGCGGGGTGATGATCAGATTCGGTGCCTGCCACAGCGGATGGTCCTCGGGAAGCGGCTCCGGGTCGGTGACGTCGAGGACGGCGTGCAGCCGCTCGGCCTGGAGTTCGGCGAGCAACGCGTCGGTGTCGACGATGGCTCCGCGAGCGATGTTCGCGACGATCGCGCCGTCGGGCAGCGCCGCGAGCAGCTCGGCATCGACGAGCCCGCGCGTCTGATCGGTCAACGGCATCGCGACGGCCAGGATGTCGGCCTCGGGTACGAGCGAGCGCAACTCGTCCACGCCGTGCACACCGTCGCGCGCGGTGCGGGCGACGTAGGTCGTCTGCACGCCGAACACCTCCAGCGCCGCCGCGATCCGCCGGCCGATGTCGCCGGCACCGAGGACGAGCAGGCGCTTGCCGTCGAGGTCGTCGGTGGTCACCTCGGTCCACCGGCGCGCGGCCTGCTCGCCGAGGAAGAACGGCAGCCGACGGACGAGCGCCATGACGCCGACCACGGCGAGCTCGGCGGTGCCGCCACCGTGCACTCCCTTGCCGTTGCACAGCGTCACGCCGTCCGGCTTCAGCGGCAGCCAGCGCTCCACCCCGGCAGAGAGCAGCTGGATCACCCGAAGCTGCGGCATTGCAGCGAGCAGCGTCTCGGCCTCGCCGCCGCCCATGTATCCGGGCTGGAGGAACTCGGTGTCGGCGATGCCCTCGGGCACGTCGTCCCCACCGTTCCAGACCAGCACGCGTACGCCGTCCGGAACAGGCTCGATCTGCTGCCGGGCGGACTCGTCGGGAACGCACACCGTGATCACCCTTGCCACGCTAGCGGCGGCACCTCACAGATTCAGCAGGCAGACTGGACGGGTGCCTGCCGTCACAACAGCCCGCCGTCGCGCAGCGTGCGCGATCGCCGCGGCCGCGCTGCTGGCGACGGCGTGCAGTTCGGCGGCGTCGTCGACCGGGCCGTCGTGGCGCCCGAAGCCGTCGTTCCAGGGCGAGGGCAACGATCCGACCAACACGCCACCGGCCCAGCAGGCCCAACCCGATCCGCAGACCTCGCCGGCCGCGCCGAGCGGCGCGCCCAACTCCTCGCGCGACCCGAACGTGGTCGCCGCACACCTGCACTCCCCGATCGGGGTTGCCATCCTGCCCGACAACACCGCCCTGGTCGGCGAACGGGGCGGGCGCATCGTCCGGGTGCATCCCCAGCCGAGACGGCCGGTGCAGGTCGTGCGCACCTTGGCCGGGATCAGCACCAAGGGCGGCGGCGGGCTGCTCGACCTGGCCCTGTCGCCGAACTACGACGAAGACAACCTGATCTTCGCCTACATCTCGACGGCCACCGACAACCGCGTCGTGGCGTTCACCCTCAAAGGCCCGGTCACACCGGTGCTCAAAGGCATTCCGCGCGGGCCGAGCGACAACACCGGACGGATCGTGTTCCGTCCGGACGGGACGCTGCTCGTCGGCACCGGCGACGCCGGGCGGCCCGTGACCGCGCCCCGGGTGCACAGCCTGGCCGGCAAGGTCCTGCGGGTCACCGACATCGGCCGGCCGGTGCACAGCAACCCGATGAAGGGCTCGCCCCTGTTCGCATCGGGGCTGCGCGAGACCGACGGCCTGTGCATAGATGCGACGACCGACACGACCTTCCAGGTCGAATCGCTGGGTTCGGCCGCCCCCGCCGACCCGGTGAACGTGGTGGTCTCGGGCGGGTACTACGGCTGGCACCGCGGCTCACCGACCACCGTTCGACCGGTGACCTCGTTGCCGCAGACCAGCCGGGCACCCGGCGGTTGCGCGGTGGCCAACCACGTTCTCTACGTGACCAGCCTGAACGGCCAGACGTTGCTGGCGGCGGCGTTGAAGTCGGTCAATGGTGGCCTGACCCTGGGCGCGTTCCAGCCGATGCTGCGCGGCAAGTACGGCCGGCTGCGTACGGTCGTCGCCGCGTCGGACGGCGCGCTGTGGATCACCACCTCGAATCTGGACGGCCAGGGGCACCCGAAACCGTCGGACGACCGGGTGCTGCGGATCCTGCCGCAGGCCGGCGGTGGCGGGTCCGACAAGACCTGAGCGGTCCCTAGGCCTCGTGCGCGACCACGGCGGCGCGGATCTGGTCGAGGTTGTCGCGGAGCACGTCCGACACCAGTTCGTCGGTGCGCGGGTCGGAGAGCACCTCGAAGATGATCCGCAGCGACGCCTCGGTGATCTCTTCGATGAGCCGGTCGTGGAAGGGCAGCAGTCCGATGGACCGGGCCGTGGTCGGGTCGGCGCGCACCTTCTCGGCGATCATGTCGCGGATCTCGGCGTGATTCTCGTGCAGTGCTGATGCGACGTTGCGCGTGTAGTGACCGGTGCGCAGCACGTCGGCGACCTCGTCGAGCACCGCGATGGTGATCGGCCGCTTGATCGTGGTCACGATCCGCTCCGACGTGCGGTTGACGAACCGCACCACGAACGGTTCGCGCAAGCCGCGCCGGATGAGCGCGCGTCCCACGAACGCCGCGATCACGGAGAGCAGCACGAGACCGGCG
>DASXJN010000059.1:0-40769 GCA_036497365.1 Jatrophihabitantaceae bacterium
GCGTGGCTGCTGCGTTATCGGCGGCGGCGCCGTCACCCGACGCGTTAACCTGGCAAGGTGAGCGAGCACGCTGCTTCCGAGGCCGAAGTTTCTGCCGTCGCGCGGCGTGCGCGTGAGGCCGCGACCGACCTTGCCCCGGCCAGCCGTGCCGGAAAGGACGCCGCGCTGCACGCGATGGCCGACGCCCTCGACAATGCGAGCGAGGCGGTGCTCGTCGCCAACGCGCGCGATGTCGATGCGGCCCGCGAGACCGGGACCGCCGAGAACCTCGTCGACCGTTTGACGTTGGACGCCGACCGGGTGGCCGCGATGGTGCAGGGCCTGCGCGATGTGGCCGCGTTGCCCGATCCGGTGGGCGAGGTGCTGCGCGGCTACGTCCAGCCGAACGGGCTCGAGATCCGCCAGCTGCGTGTGCCGTTCGGCGTGCTGGCGATGATCTACGAGGCTCGTCCCAATGTCACGGTCGACGCCGCCGCACTGGCGCTCAAGAGCGGCAACGCGGCGCTGCTGCGCGGCTCCGGTTCGGCCTACGAGTCGAACACCGCGCTCGTCGACGTGCTGGCCGGCGCGGTTGAGAAGACCGGTCTGCCACGCGACGCAGTGCAGATGGTGCCCGGTACCGACCGTGCAAGCGTCGGCCACCTGTTGCGCGCGCGTGGGCTCGTCGATCTCATCATCCCGCGCGGCGGCGCAGGATTGATCAACTACGTCGTCGAGAACGCGACTGTTCCGGTCATCGAGACCGGCGTGGGCAACGTGCACGTCTATGTCGACGCCGCGGCCGACCTCGACATGGCCGAGCGGATCGTGGTCAATTCGAAGACGTCGCGGGTCAGCGTGTGCAACTCGGCCGAGACGTTGTTGGTGCATCGCGACATCGCAGCCGAGTTCCTCCCGCGGATCACCTCTGCACTGCAGACGAGCGGCGTCGTGCTGCACGGCGACGAGTCGTTCGCAGCTCTTGACGGTGTGCGCCCGGCGACCGACGACGACTGGGAACGCGAGTACCTGTCGCTCGACATGGCCGCGCGTGTCGTGGCGGATGTCGACGAGGCGATCGCGCACATCAGACGCTGGTCGTCGGGCCACACCGAGGCGATCGTGACGCGCGACCTCGACACGGCACGCCGGTTCGTCGCGCGTGTCGACTCGGCAGCCGTGATGGTCAACGCCTCGACGCGATTCACTGACGGCGGCGAGTTCGGGTTCGGTGCAGAGATCGGGATCTCGACGCAGAAGTTGCACGCCCGCGGGCCGATGGGGCTGGCCGAGCTGACCTCGACGAAGTGGGTCGTGACCGGCGAGGGGCACGTGCGCTGATCGACATCCCGGTCGCCCGGTTCGAGGCGATGGTCGGCGAGGCGCTGGACGGACTGCCGCCGGCGCTGGGCAAGCTGATGCGCAATGTTGCGGTGACAGTCGACCCGGACGGCGGGGACGGTTCCTTGCTCGGTCTGTACGTAGGTGTGCCGCTCACGCGGCGCACGCACCAGTACTCGATGGTGTTGCCCGATCACATCACGATCTTTCGCCGGGCGATCCTCGGCATCTGCCACACCGAGGAGCAGGTGATCGAGGAAGTCCGTCGCACCGTGGTGCACGAGGTGGGCCATCACTTCGGCATCGGCGACGACCGGCTGCATGAACTCGGTTGGTGATTACGCTCGAGACATGGCCGTGATTCCTGATTCGGACTTCGGACAACGCGCGCGACGCCGGCTGGCGGACGAGTCGGTCGTCTGGCTGACCACGACTGCAGCGGACGGCACACCGCAGCCGAACCCGGTCTGGTTCCTGTGGGAGCCGGACGACGAGGTGGTCGTCATCTACAACGCGACCGATGCCAAGCGGCTCGATCGGTTCGCCGCTCGACCGCGCGTGGCGCTGCACTTCGACAGCAACGGTCGGGGAGGCGACATCGTCGTGCTGACCGGCGCTGCCGAGCAGGCGCCCGACGTCCCGCAGGCGGACGAGAACGACGCCTACCTTGCCAAGTACGGCGAGGCGATCGGCCGGATGAAGATGGATCCGGGCCAGTTCGCGCAGGCGTACTCGGTGCCGATCCGCGTCCGCGTGACGAGAGTGCGCGGCCACTAGGGCAATTGGTCGGTCAGGCCGACGAACGCAACGCCTCCGCGGTCTCAGCATCAGCGGGATAGAACGTCTCGATCGACAACTCGTCCACGGTCACGTCTGTTGCGGTGCCGACGCGCGCCTCGATGCTGAACAGTGACAACCTCCGTCCGTCATGCTCGAGGACGAGTGGCAACACGACGTCCAATGGAGCTGCGACCGCAGAGACGTCGTTCCCCGGATAGCCCTGCAGTTCCTCCGCGAGGTCGGCAAGTCGGGCGTCGCCGGTCCGGGTCGCGCGCCGGTGCACCTGCTCGAGCAGGTGTGCCCGCCACTGTCCGAGATTGCGGATGCGCGGCGCCAGCCCGCCGGGATGCAGGCTCAGACGGAGCACGTTCACCGGCGGCGCGAGCAACTCCGCCGCACACCCTCTGGTGAGCACGCCGAGCATGGCGTTGGCATCGACCACCTCCCACCAGCGATTGATCACGACAGCCGGATACGGTTCGTGCCCGCGGAGCACCTGGCGCAGTGCCGCGCGCACCGACGCGAGTTCGGGCTCGTCGAGACCGTGCTGCGGATAGGTCGGCGCGTAGCCGCCGGCGAGCAGCAACTGATTCCGTTCGCGTAACGGCACGTCGAGCTGCTCGGTGAGCCGAAGGATCATCTCCGGAGTGGGCCGGGATCGGCCGGTCTCGACGAAGCTCAGGTGCCGTGTCGAGATGTCGGCCTGGATGGCCAGGTCGAGCTGACTGAGCCGGCGTCGCTCGCGCCATGCGCGCAGCAACTGCCCGACCGGAGCGGAAGCGGTAACGGTCACGCGCACGACGCTAGTCAGGTCGGGGAAGCGGCGCGATTACCTGCGAGGTCATGTTCTGGCATTACCTCTCGCGTAATCGACCAGCCGCGCCAGAGCCGTCACGCTCGATGACCAATCACCAATCAGGAAAGGGAATTCGTCATGTCACAAATCGACGTCCTACCTCGCGTCGAATCGCGGACGGTCGGCTGGGCACCGCTGCTGGTCGTGCTCACCGGCACGTTCGTGACCTTCCTCGATTTCTTCATCGTGAACGTCGCGCTCCCGTCGATGCAGACGGATCTGCACGCCGGCCCTTCGGCGATCTCGCTGGTGGTCGCCGGCTACGGCCTCACCTTCGCCGTGGGCATGATCACCGGCGGCCGGTTGGGAGATCTGTACGGCCGCCGCCGCATGTTCGCGCTCGGACTCGTGCTGTTCACTCTGACCAGCGCGGCCTGCGGGCTCGCGCCGACCATCGGCGTCCTCGTGGTTGCGCGGTTCCTCCAGGGTGCCGCCGGTGCGGTGCTGACCCCCCAGGTGCTCGCCATCCTCGGCACGGTCTACGCGGGCGAGCGTCGTGCCGCCGCCTTCGCCGCCTATGGCTTTGCGATGGGTGTGGCCGGCGTGCTCGGGCAGCTGATCGGGGGCGCGCTCATCCAGGCCGACATCGCCGGTCTCGGCTGGCGCGCGATCTTCCTCATCAACGTCCCGGTCGGTGTCCTCGCCCGGCTGTTCGTCACCCGAGTGGTGCCGGAGTCGCGCGGCGCAGCGGCTCGCCTCGACGTGGCCGGAGCCGTACTCGTCAGCTGCGCCGTCGCTGCGGTCGTGCTGCCGCTGACGGAGGGCCGCGAACACGGCTGGCCGTTGTGGACGTGGGTGTCGTTCGGACTCGCGCCCGTCCTCGGAGCTGCGTTCGTCCGCCATCAATCGCGGCATGCGGCCCCGCTCGTGCATCTGCCGCTGTTCCGCGACCGCGCGTTCGCGCTCGGCTCGCTGACCGGCATGACATTCGCCTTGGTGCCTGCCGCATTCTTCTTCGTGCTTGCTCTGTACCTGCAGGACGGCCGGGGGTTCGACGCGCTCTTCTCGGGCACCGTCTTCGCCGCTGTCGGCGCCGGCTACTTCACCGCGCTCTTCGTGGCCACGTCGCTCGCTGCCCGCCTTCGTCACCAGGTGCTTGCCGTCGGCGCCCTCATGGTCGCCGCCGGATGCGGTGTCGTCGCCGCGGCAGCCTCGGCCCCCTCGTCGCTCGATCTGGTGCCAGGGCTCGCGCTCGTCGGATTCGGCATCGGTTTGGTGCTCGTGCCGCTCGCGTCGACCGTGCTTGCCGCTGTCGATCCACGACATGCCGGCTCTGCGGCCGGTGTGTTGACGACCGCCCAGCAAGTGGGCGGCGCGCTCGGCGTCGCGGTCATCAGCGTGATCTTCTTCGGCGCCGGTACGGTGACGCACGCGTTCACCGTGTGCCTGTGGGTGCTTGCCGGACTGACCGTCCTGACCGGGGTGCTCGCCCAGACCCTGGCGCCGCGGAGGAGCCGGATCAGCTGACGTGCTTGGTGTGCACGCGGACGTAGAGGGCGACCTGTGCGCCCGGGTAACTGCGTTCGGTGACCAGCCGGAAGTGCTTGCTGAGCGCGCGCAGTTCCATGCGGTGGCGGCGCTCGTAGGTGGACTCGTCGAGCAGGCCGATGGCCCACACCCGGTCGTGATCGAGGAGGTTCACGTGCTCCTGCGCGACGGACATGCGGATGCCGCGGAACGTGTCGGCCTGGTTCGGCGAGATCAAGACAGCGGCGGAGCTGACGTTGGCGAATTCCTTGGGGTAGCCGAGCGGGGTGTAGGTGTATCCCGCCGGCAGGTAGACAGCGAGGTCGCCGGGCCGCGAATTTGCCGCGACGAAGCGGGCGACCGGCCCGAGATCCTGCGGATAACCCGCGCCGCTGCGGAGTCGGTTGAGCGGCACGACTTCGCTCACGGCCACGATGACGAGGGCTGCTGCGACGGTCAGCCAACCGAGCTGGGTGTGGTGCCGGCCGACAGCACGCGAGATGCGGATCAGACCGACCGCCGCGAGCATGAGGCCGGCGGGCACGCAGTAGAGGATGTAGTGGTTGCCGCCGAACAGCGGAGAGGAGACGTACGACTCGGCGTAGAGCAGCGCCGGAGGTACGACGAGCAGCGGCAGGGCGACGCTGCGCACGTCGAGGCGGCCGCCACGGGGGGCGCGCATCGCGAAGATCGCGCCCACGACGATGAGCAGAAGAAGCAGCCACACCGTCGTCGGCTCGGGGCCGAAGAACTGGTTCACGATCAGCTTGAGCTTCGACCAGCCCGGACGGCCGATCCACCCGAGCTGATCGCGCTCGCGCGAACTGAGCCTGATGATCGGGACCATGGCCAGGCCCGCGCCGACGGCGGCCGCCAACCAGGACAGCACGGTGCGCCACCGGGGCCGCACGATCGCCAGGGTGACGGCGTGGGCGGCGACTGCAAGGAAGGTCATCTCGTGCAGGTATCCGCCCACTGCGACGACGAACGCGTAGATGACCCACCGGACCCATTCCGGCGGCCGGCGCGAATCGGTCTGTAGCGCCCAGACGAACACCAGCGTGCCGGTGAGCGCGAACGCGGGATCGATCCCGTAGGACCGGCCGGACACGCCCCAGAACACGAAGAACGGAGCGATGGCGGTCAGTACGGCGGCGATCGCTGCCGTGCCGGCCGAGCCGGTGAGCCGGCGGGTCAGCACGTTCACGACGAGGACGGTGATCGCCGATCCGATCAGTGACGGCAGGCGCAGCGTGATGACGTTGCTGCCGAAGATCTTGAACACGGCGTGGAGGCCGAAGTAGTAGAGGCCGTGCACCGCGTCCAGATGGTTGATCAGGTTGTACAGCTTGGCCGAGGAGAGCCGACCCGCCCAGAGGGAGGCCTCCTCGGTGCCGAACATCGACGGCCGGCCGATCGCCAGAGCGCCCAGAAGCAACATCAGCGCGACCGGGCCGAACAGCAGCAGGCGGCCGATCCACCGTTCGCGGGCGTCGGTGCCGACGTCTGCCGGCTGATCCAGGTCAGCGTCGGACCCGAGATGTTCCTCGGCGTCGTCGTCAACCTTGATCAACACAGGTTTCACACTACGAAGCGAGCTTGTGGAATTGCGCAGACTCTCAGGGATTACTGATCGGATCGTTACTCTCAGCGGGTATTCATAGCTGCGTGGTCACCCGTTCAGGTACCGCAGGACGGCGAGTACTCGCCGGTTGTCGCTTTCGGAGGGCGGCAGGTCGAGCTTGGTGAAGATGTTCGCGATGTGCTTCTCGACCGCGCCGTCCGAGATCACCAGGGCCGTCGCGATTCCGGCGTTCGAGAGACCCTCGGCCATCCGCTGCAACACGTCCCGCTCGCGTGGCGTCAGCGTCGACAAGGCGGCGCGACGGCGCGAGGCGCCCAGCAGCTGCGATACGACCTCCGGGTCGAGCGCGGTGCCGCCGTCGCCGACCCGCTGCAGGGCTTCGACGAACTCGCGGACGTCGGCGACACGGTCCTTGAGCAGGTAGCCGACGCCGCGCGGCGACCCGGACAGCAACTCCGCCGCGTACCGCGTCTCGACGTACTGCGAGAAGACCAGCACGCCGACGTCCGGGTGCGACCGGCGCAGCGCGATCGCCGCGCGCACGCCCTCGTCGGTGAACGTCGGTGGCATCCGGATGTCGACGACGCACACGTCCGGCGGGTCGGCGGCGACAGCCGCGCGCAGCGCGTCACCGTCGCTCACTGCGGCAATGACGCTGTGCCCGCGGTCGATGAGCAGTTGTCGCAGCCCGTCGCGCAGGATCGCGCTGTCCTCGGCGATGACTACTTTCATGAGGTCTCCAGCGGTAGGTGCACGGTGATCGTGGTCGGTCCGCCCGCGGGGCTCGTGATCGACAGCCGGCCGTCGACCGTGCCGGCCCGGTCGAGCAGTCCGGCCAGGCCGGTGCCGCCGCCGATGTGCGCGCCCCCTTCGCCGTCGTCGCGCACCGTGAGGATGAGCTCGCGGTCGGTGCTGCGGGCATCGACCGTGGCCGAGCCGGCGTTGCTGTGCTTGGCCACGTTGGTCAGCAACTCGGCCACGCAGAAGTAGGCGATCGTCTCGATTGCCGGTGCCGGACGCGTCGGGAGCGAGGTGGTCAGCGACACCGGGACGGCGCTGTTGGCGGCAAGGGTCGCCAGAGCGGCATCGAGGCCGGCGTCGAGCACTGGTGGATGGATGCCCCTGGCGAGGTCACGGACTTCGGCGATCGCTTCCTTGGCCGTGGAGTGCGCCGATTCGAGCAGCCGTTCGGCCTCGGTCGGATCACCGCCCTCGGCCAGTTTCTCGCGGGCCAGCCCGACGTTCATCGCCAATGCGACCAGCCGCGCCTGGGTGCCGTCGTGCAGGTCGCGCTCGATGCGCCGCAGCGTGGTTGCCGCGTCGTCGACGGCGACGGCGCGGGAATGCTCGAGTTCGGCGACCCGGGCGTCGCGTGCACGCGGGCCCAGCAGGCCTCGGGCGAACAGCCGGTCGAGTGCAACGGTTGCCCGTACGGCCCACGGCGCGGCGAAGGTGAGCACGACACCGGCGAGCGCGACGATGATGATCCGGAACGGGGTGTCCATCGGGTAGTGGTCGCCGAAGGTGATGCCGCGATGGCAGCCGTTGATCTCAGGTTTGTTGCACGGCAGGAACGGCCGCCAGATCGGATAGGTGATCCCGCCCACACCGTAGGTCCAGAACGCGACGGCGGTGACGAAGGTGAGGATGCCGAGCGGCAGCTTGAGGACCATGTAGGCGCGAGCGCGCCAGGCGGTCCCGTCGGTGAGGCACGAACCGATCCATCCGAGCAGGCCCGGATTGCGGCGAAACGGCGCCGGCGCCGGGATGGTCGAGCCGGTCAGCACGTTGCCGACCCGGCGCGCCTCGTTGCCGATCAGCCGCGAGATGAGGCCGGTGGCGGCAAGCAGCGGGATGCCCACGAAGGTGACGGCGAGGCCGGCGCTGACGGTCAGGGTGACGACGGTGAAGGCGAAGAAGGCGATGCCCTGCGGGAGCCCGAGCACGGCGTAGGCAAGCTCGCCCCAGGTCCGTCGGCGGGTGAAGACGGACAGCGGGGCGGGCGCGGATGTCATTGCGTTCTGCATACCGCACATGCTTCTTGCGGCGCGCCCGGATTCCGATGGAGCCAGACCCCGGCTCCACGGTGCGGTTTTCCCCACGTCAGTTGGCGTGTTCTGAGTGGCTGAACCAGACTGAGGAACCGAGGGCAACCGGACGTGGGGGACTCGATGACCTATTTCGTGACAGGGGCGACCGGCTTCATCGGCCGATTCCTGGTAGCAGAACTGCTCAAACGCGAGGGCACGATCTACGTACTGTGCCGGGCCAGTTCCCTGGACAAGGTCGACGACCTGCGCGACCGGCTCAACGCCGACGACGACCGCATCGTGCCCGTGCTCGGTGATCTGTCGAAGCCACGCCTCGGAGTCGAGCCGAACGAGGTGGAGCGGCTGGACGGAAAGGTCGAGCACTTCTTCCACCTCGCCGCCATCTACGACCTCACTGCGGATGCCGACAGCCAGCGAGTGGCGAACGTAGAAGGCACCCGGCACGCGCTGGAACTCGCCGCAGCCGTCCACGCGGAGCACTTCCACCAAGTCAGTTCGATCGCCGCGGCAGGTCTCTACGACGGCGTCTTCACCGAGGACATGTTCGACGAGGCAACCGACGTCGACAACAACCCGTACTACTTGACCAAGCACGAGTCGGAGCGCGTGGTGCGTGCGGAATCGGCCGTGCCGTGGCGGGTCTACCGTCCCGGCATCGTCGTCGGCAGTTCCGAGACCGGTGAGATCGACAAGATCGACGGTCCGTACTACTTCTTCCGCGCGATCCAGCGGTTGCGCACACTGTCACCGTCCTGGTTCCGCGGTATCGGCATCGAGGGCGGCCCGATCAACATCGTCCCGGTCGACTATGTCGCCAAGGCGATGGACCATCTCGCTCACGAGCCCGGTCTGGACGGCCGCGCTTTCCACCTGACCGATCCGCGGCCGATGACGGTGGGCGAGATGGCGAACGCGTTCGCCAAGGCCGCCAAGGCGCCGCAGTTCGCCTACAACATCGACACCAAGCCGATCGAGTCAGCGCTCAATGCCATCCCGAGCCCGCTCAGAACAGTTGCGGCCCGGCTTCCCGGAGCCAAGCAGGCCACCGATCTCGTGCTCGCCGAACTGGGCATCCCGCGAGAGGTGCTGCACTACGTCAACTACCCCACCCGGTTCGACTCGACGAAGACGCAGGAGGCGCTCGCCGGTTCCGGGATCGAGGTGCCGCCCCTTGCGTCCTATGCGCAGACGTTGTGGGAGTACTGGGAGCGCAGCTACAGCCCCGACCGCCGCAAGGACCGTTCGCTCGCGCGTGCGATCAAGGGCAAGACGGTACTGATCACCGGCGCGTCGTCCGGTATCGGACGGGCCACCGCGCTGCGGGTGGGTGCGGCCGGGGGCAAGGTCATTCTCGTCGCGCGTGGTGTCGAGAAGCTCGAGCAGACCAAGAACGAGATCGAGGATCTCGGCGGTGTCGCGTTCGTGCATCGCTGCGACCTGTCCGACATGAGCGACATCGAGCGGATGGGCAAGGAGGTGCTGCAGGAACACGGTCGCGTCGACGTGCTGGTGAACAACGCCGGCCGCAGCATCCGGCGCTCGGTCGCGTTGAGCTACGACCGGTTCCATGACTTCGAGCGCACCATGCAGCTGAACTACTTCGGCGCGGTGCGGTTGATCCTCACCCTGCTGCCCGTGATGCGGCAGGCCGCGCCGGACGGGCGCAAGGGCGGGCACATCATCAACATCAGTTCCATCGGGGTGCAGACGAACACGCCGCGGTTCTCGGCGTACGTCGCGTCGAAGGCGGCGCTCGACGCGTTCTCACGATGCATCGCCTCTGAAGTTCTTCAGGACGGCGTGCACCTCACCACGATCCACATGCCACTCGTGCGCACTCCGATGATCGCGCCGACCACGATGTACGACCGGTTCCCGACGCTGACCCCGACCGAGGCAGCGGACATGATCTGCAAGGCGATGATCCGCAAGCCGAAGAAGATGGGCACGCCGCTGGGCAACTTCGGCGCACTGGCCTACCAACTTGCGCCGCGCGGCGTGGACGTGATCATGAACTACGGCTACAAGGCGTTCCCCGACTCGAAGGCGGCCAAGGGCGGCGGTCGCGCACCGTCGGAGGAGCCGACGAGCGAGAGCGTCGCGTTCGCGCACATCCTGCGCGGCGTGCACTGGTAACGGCAACCAGCTTTCGTCCAACTGCTCGGGGTCAGATCGCGGCCAGGTAGGTGCTCACCGCGCGGGTGGTGCGTGCCCGGTCGCCGGTAGCCAGCAGATCTAGCATCGCGCCGCGAAGCATCGCCAGCACTGCTGTGCGCTCCGCGCGCCCAGCGGGAGTGCGGCGCAACTCGCCCGGTTGTGCGCGGCTGAGCACGGCCAGCCAATCCTGCACGGTCTGCCGACCGAAGTCGGCCCGAGGCCCGTCCGGATCGATCAGCGAGGCTGCGTAGCACTCGGTCCAGAGGATGAGCAGCCGGCGGTGCGCCGGGTCGCTAAGCCACTGCCAGGTCTGCGCGCCGACCTCGGCCATCGTCGCATCCGGTTCGATCGCATCGAGCAACCGCAGTTCGTCCTGCCGCGCGCGCGCCAGCAAGGCAGTGACCAAGCCGTCCTTCGAGCCGAACAGGAAGCGCAGGACACCGGTGCTCGAACCGATCGCCTCGGCCACGGGGCGAAGGGACGCGCCCGCCAGCCCGTTGCTCAGCACGTACTCGTACGCGGCCTCGACCAGCTCGTCCCGGCGCGGAGAAGGCATGGCAAGCAGTGTGCCGTACTGATACAGTCGTGTCACTAATACGCTTGTATCAGTAGGTGATCGAGATGGACGAGACGGAAATCCGGCGGCTGGGCCGGCCGGGGGATCTGGGCTGGGTCGTGATGGCCCACGGCGAGCAGTACGCAGCCGAATTCGGTTGGGACACGTCGTTCGAGACCCTGGTTGCGCGCATCGTCGCCGACTTTGCGGCCCTACCCGACGTCGGCCGTACCGCCGCGTGGATCGCGGAACTCGACGGGCGGCGGGCCGGCTGCGTGTTCTGTACGGCCGATGACGAGCAGACCGCGCGACTGCGGATCCTGCTTGTCGATCCGGTTGCGCGTGGGCACGGGCTCGGGCGTCGACTCGTCGACACGTGCGTCGACTTCGCGCGCGAGCGCGGCTACCAGCGGGTGGTGCTCTGGACCAACGATCCGCTCGTCGCAGCACGGCGCATCTATCTCGACGTCGGATTCGGGCTGACGGCCGAAGAGCCACACCACAGCTTCGGTGTCGACCTCGTCGGACAGACCTACGAATTGGGTCTCACGCCTGCCACTCTGTAGCCATGGGTGTCAGCCTCTCGGACGACGAATACCTCTACTTCGTCGATCGCGCCGTCCGCACGATGGCTCGCATCGTCGCCGACCTCGGCGACGAGCACGCGTGCACCAAGCCGGACATCCCTGGTGCCAACACGCCGTACGCACTGCTGACGCACTGTCTCGGCGTGGTCGAGTACTGGGCCGGCCAGGTGAATCTCGGCCGCGACGTGCACCGTGACCGCGCTGCCGAGTTCACCGCCACCGGGCCGGTCGCCGATTTGCTGGCGCGCACCCACGCGGTGCTCGAGCAGTTGTCGGCCGACGTGGCGAGCGCGACGGACCGCACCGAGGTGTCCGCGCCGCCGGCCGAGTGGGCCAGCGGACCCGACCGCGCGCTGAGTCCGTCGGGCGTGCTCATGCACGTCTACGAGGAGGTGTCTCAGCACCTCGGTCAGATGGAGGTCATCCGGGACGCCTTACGCGTCGGACCGCCCCCGTTCGACCCGCCGATGCGGTGGCTGCGCGACAAGCAGGGCGTCAAATGGACGCGTCCGGGCCCGGATCTGATTCCGGCCTGGGTCGCCGACATGGACTTCCCGGTCGCCCCGCCGATCCGGGCCGCACTCACCGCAATGATCGACCGCGGCGATCTGGGTTATCCCGAGTGGTCCGCCGATCCGCTCGCCGAGGCCTTCGCCGGCCGGATGAAGCGCAGTTTCGGCTGGGCCGCGGACGCGGCGCACGTCAAGCCGCTCGCCGACCTCATCCAGGGCGTCCAGGTGTTGCTGCACCTCGCGACCGAGGCGGACGACGGCATCGTCGCCCACCTGCCGAATTACCCGCCGTTCCCGGCGGCGATCGGCGTGACGCGGCGGCGGCTGGTGCCGGTGCAACTCGTGCCGGACGGACCGTCCTGGTCGTGGGATCACGACGCATTGGTCGCCGCGGCGCTGCAGTCGCGCGTGCTGCTTCTGGTGAATCCGCAGAATCCGACCGGTCGCGCGTTCACCCGTGACGAGCTCGAGAAACTCGCCGAAGTCGCCGAGGAGCACGACCTGCTCGTCATCAGTGACGAGATCCATGCAGAGCTCGTGCACGATCCCTACACCCACATCCCGTTCGCTTCGCTCGATGCGACGACGGCGGCGCGAACGGTGACTCTCACCTCCGCGACGAAGGCGTACAACATCGCCGGCGTGCGGACCGCGGTCGCGCACGTCGGCCCGCAATGGCTCCGCGAGCGTTGGGACGCATTGCCGCCCGACCTGTTCGGACAGCCCAGCACTCTCGGTGTCGAGGCGACCGTCGCCGCGTGGCGTGATTGCGACGACTGGCTCGCCGCACTTCGCCGGCATCTGCGCGACCAGCGCGACCACCTCGCCGATCGAGTTGCCCGGATGCCCGGCGTGTCGATGCAACTACCGGATGCGGGCTACCTGGCCTGGCTCGACTGCCGGGCCGCCGACCTGCCCGAGGATCCGGCCGCGTACTTCCGCGCGCACGCCGGTATCGAACTCGCCAGCGGGCCGGACTACGACCCTGCGGCACACGGCTGGGTGCGGCTCAACTTCGCGAACAGCCGTGCAGTACTGGACGAGATCCTCGATCGGATGGCCGCGGTGATCGAGGCTCGGTCGGCGCGGCCCTAGGATCGCCCGCATGACGAACCGGGTCGGCATCATGGGCGGCACGTTCGACCCGATCCACCACGGTCACCTCGTGGCAGCGAGTGAGGTCGCCGCGCTCTACAACCTGGACGAAGTCATCTTCGTGCCGACCGGCGAGCCGTGGCAGAAGGTGGAGCGCGAGGTCAGTCCGGCCGAGCACCGGTACCTGATGACCGTGATCGCGACGGCGTCCAACCCGAGGTTCTGGGTGAGCCGCGTCGACATCGACCGTACGGGTCCTACGTACACAATCGACACGATTGTCGACATTGCAGGCCAACGTCCGGGGGCTGAGCTCTTCTTCATCACCGGCGCCGACGCGCTTGCGCAAATTTTGTCCTGGAAAAGGGCAGAAGACGCCCTTCGGATGGCACACTTTGTCGGCGTGACACGCCCTGGCTACGATCTGTCCGATGATCATTTACCGATAGACTCGGTGCATCTGCTCGACGTACCGGCGATGGCCATTTCGTCCAGCGACTGTCGCGCCCGCGTCGCCGACGGTCGTCCCGTGTGGTACCTCGTCCCCGATGGCGTGGTGCAGTACATCAACAAGCATCGTTTGTACCGCGCGTCGTAAGGAAGAAACGAAAAATGAAGTCGCTCGTCCGCCGCAGTGCCGCCTGCGCCGTCGTCGCCCTGACGATCCTCGGAGTTGTCGCGCAACCCGCCCTGGCAACGCACAAGCCGGTGCACCATCACAAGCTGCCCCAGGTCACTGTGCACAGGCATCGTGCCTATGCCAGCAACGTGTGGTTGCTGAAGCTGAAGGTGTCGGACTTCCGCTTCAACCCGGTGATCGGCCACAACCGGATGGACGGGCCGCGTGAGACGTTGGGCCACATGGCCAAGCGCACCCACGCGCTGGCCGGCATCAACACCGACGCGTTCTACTGGACGCCGCACACCCCACCCCGGGGTGGCTTCGTGCGCAACGGCGTCGTCGACAAGACTCAGAACAACAACCACGAGGCGAATCTCTACTTCACCTCTGCGAACAAGGCCTACATCGGCCGGGCGCCGTACAAGATCACTGCGAACGGCCGACGGGTCACCGCGTTGAACGACGTGCACGCGATCTTCGACCGCCGGCTCACCGAGTTGACGCCGGAGCACATGTCGACGTCGCTGCCGAAGCACTGCGAGGTCGTCACGCTCGCCGCGGCGACGAAGAAGGTGCACAACAAGAAGGTGCACGGCTACACCGTGGCCTCGGTCCAGAAGACACGGCACTTCACCGCGCTGCACACGGCGAGCAACCGGGCGCTGGTCGCCTGCCGGCCGAACGACCTGACCTGGGTCGGGCACCACATGCAACGGCACACCTGGGTCAACCTGCACTTCGCCTGGCACGTCCCCGGACTCGGCAAGGCGCACATCACCGCGCTGGCATCGGGTGTCTCGGTGCTCATTCGCGCCGGCAAGCGGTACCACGACCCGTCGCGGTACTTCCGGCCGATCGGCCGCAACCCGGAGACGATTGCGTGCGTGTCGCGCGACCACAAGCAGGTCATGCTCGGCATCGTCGACGGTCGGTCGACGAAGTCGGCAGGCATGAGCTACGACCAGGTGCGCGCATACATGATGAAGCAGGGCTGCTGGACCGGCCTGGCGTTCGACGGTGGCGGCTCGACCGAGATGGTCGTCCACAACAAGATCCTCAACCACCCGTCGGACGGGCATCAGCGCACGGTGCCGAGCGGACTGTTCGTGTACCGCAAGCCGAAGCACTAGCACGGTCCGCCGTACCGGGCCCGGTCCCTGGGGTCCGTAGACTCGGACCACATGACCGCAACCGACGAAGCACGCGCGACCGCACTGGTGGCCGCGCAGGCGGCTGCCGACAAGCTGGCGAGCGACGTTCTGCTCATCGACGTCAGCGACCGGCTCGCGATCACCGACGTCTTCGTCCTGGCCACGGGTGGCAACGAGCGCCAGGTCGAGTCGATCGTCGACGAGGTCGAGGGCAAGTTGCGAGAGCACGGCAGCAAGCCGATCCGCCGCGAGGGCCAGCGCGACGGGCGTTGGGTGCTGCTGGACTACGGCGACGTCGTGGTGCACGTCCAGCACGCGGAGGAGCGGGTGTTCTACGCGCTCGAGCGGCTGTGGAAGGACTGCCCGACGATTCCGTTCGTCGATCGTGCCGTAGGCGAGTAACCATCTACGAAGGTTGCCGATGAGACTGATCCTGCTGAGGCACGGCCGCACGGCCTGGAACGCGGAGCGTCGCTTTCAGGGCCAGTTGGATCCGTCCCTCGACGACGTCGGCCGGATGCAGGCCTACGAGGTTGCCGGTCTCGTCGCGGCGTTGCATCCAGACGTGCTGGTGAGCTCGGATGCCGCACGCGCGATGCAGACCGCCGAACTGGTCACCGCGGCGGTGGGCCTGCAGGTGCGTGCCGAACCTCGGCTGCGTGAGCGCTCGCTCGGCCACTGGGAGGGGCTGACCCGTGACGAGGTGGCCGCAAAGTACCCGGACGAGTTCGCCGACTGGGCTGCCGGACGCGACGTCAGCGGCCGCGGGGGCGAGAGCCGTGAGCAGGTCGCCGAGCGGGCGCTCGCGGCCTTCGCCGATCTCCCCCGGGTCGAGACCGCGGTGCTGGTCACGCACAGTGCGACCGCGATGGCTCTCACCAACGCCCTGCTCGGGCTGGATCAGCGTCAACACGTGCTCGGGCCGCTGGCGAACTGTCACTGGTCGGAGCTGACCTGTGACGACGACACGGCCCGGATCTGGCGGCTGCGCGCGCACAACCTGGGCACGCCCGGTGCGGTCGTGCCGGTGCCCGTCGTCGCGGCCGCGATCGAGGACGCGTCCGACGCCGAGGCCTGACGCACGCAGATCGATGCTTCCCCGTCAGGTGCGAATCGGGACATTCTGCCTACGGCTACAGGGGATTCGTGAGCAACGCCATAGTCGATCCAGCACGAAGATCACCGGTGGCTACGCCTAGAGTTCGAAGCAGGTGCCCCCGCGTCCGGCGGCGACGGACGGCGGACGCGGGGTGCGCACCCATTTCTCGCGGCTTGTCGTGAGTTGTTGGGTACGATGGGCCTATGCGGGTACGCCGACTTCTCCTTGGATGGCCGCGCTGATTCGATGCACGGGTCCGCGCGGCTGAGCCTCTGCACTCGCAGGGGCTCTCGTTGTGTCAGCAGCCGAAATTCGCCAAGGAGCTAGACCGATGACTTCCCCCGACGCCAGCCCGTCCGACGCCAACGCGTCTGACGCCGTCGCGCCGGCCGTACCCGCCGACATCCCACCGCACCGCTACACGGCTGCGGTGGCCGACTCGATCGAGACGAGTTGGCAGCGGCGCTGGGCCGACGACGGCACCTTCAACGCGCCCAACCCGCACGGTCCGCTGACCGAGGGTTTCGACCGGGTCGCGATCCGGCCGCACGCCTACATCATGGACATGTTCCCGTATCCGTCCGGTGCGGGCCTGCACGTCGGCCATCCATTGGGTTACATCGGCACCGACGTCTACGCGCGCTACATGCGCATGCGCGGCGCGAACGTGCTGCACACGATGGGCTTCGACGCGTTCGGCCTGCCGGCCGAGCAGTACGCCGTACAGACCGGTCAGCATCCGCGCACCACGACCTACGGCAACATCGACATCTTCCTGACCCAGTTGCGCCGCTTGGGTCTGGGCCACGACGAGCGTCGCCGCTTCGCCACGACCGATCCTGAGTTCTACCGCTGGACGCAGTGGATCTTCTTGAAGATCTTCAACTCCTGGTACGACCCGATGGCCGACAAGGCTCGCCCGATCGAAGAACTGATCGCCGCGCTGGACGCAGGCGAGCACGACCTGTCGCCCGGCACCAATCCGTTCGACAAGGAGTGGGCGCAGCTGAGTGACGTCGAGCGGCGTCAGGTCGTCGACAACCACCGGCTGGCCTACCGTGCCGAATCGACGGTCAACTGGGCTCCGGGCCTGGGCACCGTGCTGGCCAACGAAGAGGTCACCGCCGACGGCCGGAGTGAGCGCGGCAACTTCCCCGTGTTCAAGAAGCCGCTGGCGCAATGGATGATGCGCATCACGGCGTACGCGGACCGGTTGATCGACGATCTGGACAAGATCGACTGGCCGGACAAGGTCCGCACGATGCAACGCAACTGGATCGGTCGATCGACCGGTGCGCACATCACCTTCCCGGCCGGGTCGCACGGCATCGAGGTCTTCACGACCCGTCCCGACACGATATTCGGCGCGACGTACATGGTGTTGGCGCCCGAGCACCCCTT
The DNA here is from genome assembly GCA_036497365.1 of Jatrophihabitantaceae bacterium. Taxonomy (GTDB): domain Bacteria; phylum Actinomycetota; class Actinomycetes; order Mycobacteriales; family Jatrophihabitantaceae; genus RYN-133. Next base: position 17,240 of record DASXJN010000059.1, read on the forward strand.
GGTCGACCGACTGGTCACCGACGAGTGGCCCGAGGGCACGACCCCGTCGTGGACGGGCGGTCACGCGACGCCGCACGAGGCTGTCGACGCCTACCGCAAGTACGCCGCGGGCAAGTCGGAAATGGACCGGCAGGCCGAGGGCAAGCAGAAGACGGGCGTGTTCGTCGGCAGTTTCGCTACGAATCCGGCGACCGAGGCGTCGATCCCGGTGTTCATCGCCGACTACGTGCTGATGGGCTACGGCACCGGCGCGATCATGGCTGTGCCCGGACAGGACGCGCGCGACCGGGAGTTCGCCGAGGTCTTCGACCTGCCGATCGTGCGCACCGTGCAGCCGTCCGACGGCTTCGATGGCAAGGCGTACACCGGCGACGGAGTCGCGATCAACTCCGGCTTCCTGGACGGGCTGGGTGTCGACGACGCCAAGGCGAAGATCATCGAGTGGCTGGAGGCGAACGACGCCGGCCGCGGTGCGGTCACTTACCGGTTGCGTGACTGGTTGTTCTCGCGGCAGCGCTACTGGGGCGAGCCGTTCCCGATCGTGTTCGACGAGACCGGGCTGCCGATCGCAGTGCCGGAGTCGATGCTGCCGGTCGAGCTGCCCGACACCGAAGACTTCTCACCGAAGTCCTTCGCGCCCGAGGATGCCGATTCGGTGCCCGAGCCGCCGCTGGGCCGGCTGACCGACTGGGTGAATGTCGAGCTGGACCTGGGCGACGGGCCCAAGCAGTATCGGCGCGAGACGAACACCATGCCGAACTGGGCCGGTTCCTGCTGGTACGAGTTGCGCTACCTGGACCCGACGAACACCGAGGTGCTGGTCGACCCCGAGGTCGAGCACTACTGGATGGGCCCGACCGCGGACCGTCCGCTGGGCGGCGTCGAACTGTACGTCGGCGGTGTCGAGCACGCCGTGCTGCACCTGCTGTACGCACGTTTCTGGCACAAGGTGCTGTACGACCTGGGCTACGTCAGCTCGTCCGAGCCGTTCCACCGGCTGATCAACCAAGGCATGCTGCAGCTGCCCGCGTACACGAACGGCAACGTGTTCTACGTCGAGGCGTCCGAGGTCGTCGAGCGCGACGGCGACTACTTCTTCAACGACGAGCAGGTCAACGTCGAGTTCGGCAAGATCGGCAAGAGCTTGAAGAACGTCGTCAACCCGGACGAGTTCATCGCCGACTACGGCGCCGACACGTTCCGCATGTTCGAGATGTTCAGCGGCCCGCTGGAGCAGTCGCGGCCGTGGGATGTGAAGGCCATCGTCGGTCCGTTCCGGCTGTTGCAGCGGGTCTGGCGGGTGGTCGTCGACGAGCAGACCGGCGCAACCCACGTGTCCGACGAGTCCATCCCGGACGAGCTGAATCGCCTGCTGCACAAGACGATCGCGGCGGTTCGCGAGGGCTACGAGACGCTGCGGTTCAACACCTCGATCGCGCGGGTCACCGAGCTGAACAATGCGGTGACGCAGGCCTACCCGGACGGCGGCGCACCGCGCGAGCTGGCCGAGTCGATCGTGTTGATGCTGGCGCCATTGGCGCCACACATCGCCGAGGCGCTGTGGTCGCGGCTGGGGCACGACGCCTCACTGGCGTGGACGCAGTTCCCCGTCGCCGACGAGGCGTTGTTGGTCGACGACACGGTCGAGGTACCTGTGCAGGTCAACGGCAAGCTGCGCTCGGTGATCATGGTGGCCGCCGGCTCGGACGCTGCCGCGCTGGAGTCCGCCGCACGTGCCGACGCGAAGGTCGTTGCCGCGCTGGACGGACGTGAGACGCGCCGCGTCGTGGCCGTGCCTGGTCGTCTCGTCAACTTCGTGGTCTGATTCCATCCGTGTCGCAGGTCGCGGTGGTCACTGACTCGACCGCGTACCTGCCTGACGGCTGCGACGGCGTGCGCGTCGTTCCACTGCGGGTGCATCTCGGCTCGCGCACCGCGGTCGACGGCGTCGATGTGACGCCGGGCGACGTCGTGTCGGCACTGCGCGCGAAAGTGTCCGTCTCGACGTCGCGCCCGTCGCCGGCGGACTTCGCCGCTGCCTTCCAGGCGGCGCTCGATGCCGGTGCCGACAACGTCGTGTCGATACATCTGGCGGCGGCGCTGTCGGGCACCTGGGAATCCGCAGTGCTCGCGTCGCAGGACTTCGGTTACGGGGTGGTGCGAGTCGTCGATTCACGCGGTACGGCCGCCGGCCTCGGGTTCGCGGTGCGTGCCGCGGCGCAGGCCGCGGCCGAGGGGTCCTCTGCCGCGCAGGTGCAACAGGCCGCGACCAGCGTCGTCGACCGCACCCGCACGTTGTTCTACGTCGACACACTCGAGTACCTGCGGCGCGGTGGCCGGATCGGCACCGCCGCCGCGCTGTTCGCGACGTCGCTGTCGGTGAAGCCGTTGCTGCAGATGGTCGAAGGACAGATCGTCGCGCTGGAGAAGGTGCGGACGCCGACGCGGGCACTTGCTCGACTGGTCGCACTCACCGTCGACGCGGCCGGACGAGGGCCGGTCGACATCGCGGTGCACCATCTGCAGGCGCAGTCGCGCGCCGAATCGGTGGCCGCCCAGTTGCGGGCGCAGGTGCCGTCGGTCGCCGAGCTGACCGTGAGCGAGTTGGGGCCGGTGCTCGGCGCGCACCTCGGACCGGGTGTGATCGGCGCGGTCGTCGTCCGCCGCTGAGGCGCGCCTGTAGCACGCCCGGGCGACATCGCTCGGCAGCGCGTCCACAGCCCTGGTCGGCCGTCCACAGCGGAGTGAATCGCACCGCGCCGAGCCCGGCGATCTTCATACCTTCGTCCGGTGCGTGCGGCGGGACGCCCAGGTCGGGGCGAGCGGGGTCGGGTGGCTGCACGGGTGCGCGAGTTGTTGGCGCAGCCGCCCGACGGTCCCGCCGCACGTACTGACGAACCCTCGGGGCCGCCGAACCGGCGCGCGCCGTCGTCGTGGCTTCCGGACGCGGACTTCGCACGCCATGGTCCGCGACACGGTGGTCCCGACGCGGCGCGGTCCCGGTGGCGCTGGGACCCCGGGCGGCGTGGCGCGGCCGCGCTCGGCGTGCTGCTGATCGCGGTCATCGCGGTGACCGGCTGGTGGCTGGCCGCGGGCCGCCCGCACGAGGTGCCGATCGACGGGTCGTCACCGCGCCCGGCCGCGGGCGAGGTGTCGGCGCCGAGTGCGACCGGTGGGCTCTCGTCGGCCACTTCTTCGCAGGTGTCCGTGCCGGGTTCGGGGCCGGCCTCGTCTCCGACCGCTGGCGCGGCGGCGTCGATCGTGGTGGATGTCGCGGGCAAGGTCCGGCATCCCGGCCTGTACACGCTCCCGCCCGGCGCGCGGGTGGACGACGCGGTGCGTGCGGCCGGGGGAGCGCGCCGTAGCCGCGACCTGGGCACGCTGAACCTGGCCCAACTGGTCAGCGACGGCGAGCAGATCGTGGTGAGCAGGTCGGGTTCGTCGCCCGCCGGTCCGGTAGCGCCGGCGCCTGGGACCGGTCCGGTCGGGTCGTCGTCGCCCGCCGCGCCGGTCGACCTGAACACCGCGACCCTGGAAGACCTCGAGACGTTGCCCGGCATCGGACCTGTGCTCGGCCAGCACATCCTCGATTGGCGGGCCGCGAACGGGCAGTTCAGCTCGATCGGTCAGCTGCGCGACGTCTCGGGTATCGGCGACGTGCGCTTCGCCCAGCTCAGTCCGCTCGTCACGCTGTGATCGATCTACGCCTCGCGCTGGGTGCCACCGCCGCGTGGCTGGCTCTCGCGCTGTGTCTGCCGCGCTCGCCCGCGACGACGGGCGGCATTGCCGCGGCCGCCGTCGTCGTCGCGCTGGCCGGGCTGGCCGTGCGGCGGCGATGGCGCTCGGTCGGGTCCGCGGTGGCCGCAGCGGGATTCTGTGTCGCGTTGGTGCTCATCCCGTTCGCCGGCCGGTTGTGGCAGGCCCGCGCCGGGCCGCTCCAGCAACTGGCCGACAGGCATGCGGCGGTGACCGCCGACCTGACCGTGGCCGGTGATCCACATCGGCTCGCGGCCTCCGGCGTGGCCGGGGTGCCGCGGGTGTCGGTGGCGACCGACGTCGAGGCGATCGAGTCCGACGGCCTGCGCTGGAGCGTGTCGGGACCGGTGCTCGTGCTTGCGCCGGCCACAGGCTGGACCGACGTGCTGCCCGGTCAGCGGGTGCGCCTCGACGGCACCGTGCAGCCGTCGCTGGATGCCGGTTCGTTCGGCGCGACGATGTTCGTCGAGCATCCACCGCACCTCTTGGGCCGGCCGCCCTGGTGGCAGCGGCTGGCCGGTCGCGTGCGCGTCGGTCTGCGGTCGGCGTCCGCCGTCCTGCCCGGCGAGGAGCGCGGCCTGTTGCCCGGACTGGTCGACGGCGACACCACCGCGCTCGACCCCGTGCTGGTCGAACGGTTCCGGTTGGCCGGCCTGACCCATCTCGTGGCGGTGAGCGGGACGAACTGTTCGATCGTGCTGGGGACGGTGCTGCTCCTGCTCCGGCGCGCCGGCGCCCGCCGATGGCTGTGCGCAGGCGCCGGAGGCGCCGTGCTCGTCGCGTTCGTCGTGATCGCGCGGCCGTCGCCCAGCGTGCTTCGCGCCGCGCTGATGGCGGCCGTCGCGTTGTATTCGCTCGCTGCCGGACGGCCGCGCCAGGCGGTACCCGCGCTGGCCGCGACGGTGGTGGCGCTGCTGGTGTGGGATCCGGCGCTGGCGATCGATGCGGGTTTCGCCATGTCCGCGCTGGCCACCGCTGCGCTGCTGCTCGTCGCGCCGGGCTGGGCAGCGCGGCTACGCCGGTGGCGGGTCCCGATCGGCCTGGCCGAGGCCATCGCCGTCGCGGCCGCGGCACATGTGGTGACCGCGCCGATCGTCGCGATGATCTCCGGACGGGTCAGCATGGTGGCGATCCCGGCCAATGTGCTTGCCGAGCCGGTCGTCGCGCCCGCCACGATCCTCGGCTTCGCCGCGGCGGCGGTCGCCCCGGCGTGCCTGCCGCTCGGCCAGGTGTTCGCCTGGCTGGCGGGTTGGCCGTGCCGCTGGCTGGTGGGTGTGGCCGACCGCTTGGGCGGGCTGTCCGGAGCCAGCCTGGGCTGGCCGGGCGGACTCGCCGGCGGGCTCGCGCTGCTCGTCACGCTCGTCGTGCTGATCATCCTCGCGCGGCGTCCGGGGCTGCCGCGCCTCGTCGCCGCCGGGCTCGTGCTGGCCGCGTTCATCCAGATCCCGGTGCGCACGATCGCGTCGGGTTGGCCACCCCGCAACTGGGTGCTCGTGGCATGCGACATCGGCCAGGGCGACGCCCTTGTGCTGCCCGCCGGGCCGCACACCGCCGTCGAGGTCGACGCCGGACCCGATCCGGTGTCGATCGACCGCTGCCTGCACGGTCTGGGCATCACCCGCATCGCGCTGCTCGTGTTCAGCCACTACCACCTCGACCACGTCGGCGGGATCGACGGCGTGTTCCACGGCCGGCAGGTCGATCAGGTGATCACCGGGCCGCTGGCCGAGCCGGCGAGCGGCGTCGAACTGGTGCACGCGGCACTCGCAGCGCACGGGCTGACGATCTCGACGCCGGCCGTCGGTGTGCAGTACACGGTCGGTGCCGTGCACCTGCAGGTACTCGCGCCGACGGCAGCGTTCCACGGCACCCGGTCGGATCCGAACAACTCGTCCCTCGTGCTTCGGGCCACGGTCGGCGACACGACGATCCTGCTGCCGGGTGATGTCGAGATCGAGGCGCAGCAGGCGATGCTCGACGCGCACGTCGACGTGACCGCGGACGTGCTCAAGGTGCCGCATCACGGCTCGGCCTATTTCGATCCCGACTTCCTGGCCGCGGTCCACGCGCGGGTCGGCGTGATCAGCGTCGGCCTGCACAACGACTACGGCCATCCCAGCCCGCTGCTGCTGACCGAAATGGCCAAGCTGGGCGTGCCGGTGCGGCGCACCGATCTGGACGGCGACGTCGCCGTGGTCGGTCCGGCTGCGCACCTGACCACGGTCGAACGCGGCACGGCGGCGAGTGCGGCGCTGGGGCCGATGGTCGGCCGGACCCGCTCGTCAGCACCGTCGTCGGCGCCGTCGGAAGCAGATGTCAGGATGGGCGCATGGCAGCAGTCCGAGCAGTTCGCGCCGTCTCGCTCGAGGACCTGCCCGACCCGCTGCCGCCGCTCGTCCTTCTCGTCGGGGACGAGGAGCTGTTGGTCACCCGATCGGTCGGCGCGGTCGCCGCCGCGGCACGTCGCCGCGATCCGGACGTGATCGAGACCGAGCGAACCGGCAGCGAGATCGACGGCCCCGAACTGCACGAGTTGCTCGGGCCGTCGCTGTTCGGCGACGCCCGGCTGCTGACGATCCGGTCCGCCCAGGACCTCCGCACCGCCGCGGTCGGCGTGCTCACGCCGTATCTCGAGACGGCCGCCGAGGCAACCACGCTCGTCCTCCAGCACGCCGGGGGAGCCAAGGGCAAGGCGCTGCTCGAGGCCGCCCGTAAGCTCGGCGCGCTCGAGATCCCGTGCGCGCGGGTCACCCGGGCCGACGAGCGGGCCGACTTCGTCCGGGCCGAGGTGCGCCGGGCGGGCGGTCGCATCGAGCCGGCCGCGGTCGCGACGCTGGTCGACGCCGTGGGCAGCGACCTGCGCGAACTCGCCGCAACCAGCGCGCAACTGGTCGGCGACTCCGGCGGCTCGATCACGGTCGACATCGTGCGCGCGTACCACCAGGGGCGCGCCGAGGTGTCGGGATTCGCGATCTCGGACCTCGCCGTCGTCGGCAACGCGCCGGCCGCGCTCGAAGCGCTTCGCTACGCGCTCGACATCGGCGTGCCGCACGTCGTCATCGCCGACGCGCTGGCCGACGGGGTCCGGACGATCGCGCGGGTCGCCTCGGCCGGGCGCGGCAACGACTACCAGCTCGCCCAGAAGCTCGGTATGCCACCGTGGATGGTCAAGCGGGCCCAGTCGCAGAGCCGGGGCTGGACCGAGACCGGCATGCGCCACGCGTTACGCGCGGTGGCAGTGCTCAACGCCGACGTCAAGGGCGAGGCGACCAATCCCGGCTACGCGCTCGAGCGTGCGGTGCGGCGCCTGGCCCAGGCGCGCGGCGCCGGCCGCTGATCTGCGGTGTTGCCCCTGGGCAGCACGAAGCCCGCGTCCCCGGACGGGGGGCGCGGGCTTTCGAGGCAGAACTGGAGCTAGAGCGAGTTGACCCGCTGCGCCATCGCCGACTTGCGGTTGGCGGCCTGGTTGGCGTGGATGACGCCCTTGCCGGCGGCCTTGTCGAGCTCGCGCGAGGCGCTGTTCATCGCCGTCACCGCGGCGTCGCGGTCGCCGGCGTCGGCAGCCGCACGGAAGCGGCGCACCGCCGTCTTGAGCGACGAGCGCACGCTCTTGTTGCGCAGGCGGGCCGCCTCGTTGGTGCGGATCCGCTTGATCTGGGACTTGATGTTCGCCACGAAGAATGCCTCAGCGTTGTGTGAGTCGGTGTCTGGTTGGAGCTGGTCTGGTCAGAGTCTGTGCGGGCCGCGCGCACCGGTCGTACCGGCCCGCGGGCAACCTCGCCAGACTACCAGCGCACGGTCGGAGTGCCCAAATTGCGGGGGTCGAAGGATTCCCCCCCGTCCTCAGTGGGCGCGGATGTTGACCAGCTCGAACTTGGTGTAGAGGTAGACCCGCTCGCCCTCGGTTTCGCCGACCGCATCGCTCACCGCGTGGTCCTCGTCCTCGTCCGCTCCGGCCACCATGGCGGCGCCATCGGCGAAGTAGATGCCGCCGTCGACCGGGGCGAGGTCGGTGAGCTGCACCACGACGTAGCGGCCGCCCAGGGACTGGACCAGCGACTTGAGGTCTGCACTGGGCGTCGAGTCGGTCGGCGACCGGAACACGCCGAGCACCTGCTGCCAGTCGCCCTCGCCGGGCGAGGTGTTCACCAGGTCGCCGACCTTCAGATCGGTGGCCGGCACGCGGAACTCGACGACAGCTCGGGGATCACTCGGAGCGCTCATGACCCAACATCTTGCCGGATGGCCACTCAGCCACCGAACGGCAGCTGGGGCTGGGGTGGCCCGTGCGTCGGGTCGACCCCGTCGAACAGGCTGCTGATGGACTCGCCGCCGTGGATGCGGGCGATCGCCTCGGCGAACAGCGGGGCGACCGATCGGACGGTGAACTCGTCCCATTCGATCGACGGCGAGGGCACCGTGTCGGTGGAGACCAGCTCGGTCACGCTCGGATGGTCGCGCAGCCGCTGGATCGCCTTGCCGGCGAACAGCCCGTGCGTGCAGGCGATCGCGGCGTCGGTGCAGTCCTGCTCCGCGAGCCGGTCGAGCAGCTCGATGATCGACCCGCCGGTCGCGATCTCGTCGTCCAGGATGATCGCACGCTTGCTGCGCACGTCACCGACGATCGCGTCGATCACGACCCGGTCGTCGGCGAGGCGCTGCTTCGAGCCGGCAGCGACCGGAAGTCCGAGCAGGCGGGCGAACTGGGTCGCGGTCTTGGCATTACCGAGATCGGGCGACACCACGACCGTGTTGCTCAGGTCGCGGCCGCGAAAGTGGTCGGCGAGTTCGCCGATCGCGGTCAGGTGGTCGACCGGGACGGAGAAGAAACCGTGCACCTGCGGTGCGTGCAGGGTCATCGTCAGCACTCGGTCGGCGCCGGCGGCCGCGATCATGTCGGCGACCAGCCGTCCGGCGATCGAGATCCGCGAGGCGTCCTTCTTGTCCGAGCGCGCATACGCGTAGTGCGGGATGACCGCGGTGACCTGCGCAGCAGAGGCGCCCCGTGCCGCGTCCAGCATCAGCAGCAGTTCGACGAGGTGGTCCTGGGTGGGCGGGACGAGCGGTTGGACGACATAGACCTCGCGCTGCCGGCAGTTCTCGGCGATCTGCACCCAGAGGCAGTCATTGCTGAACCGCCGGATCTCGGTGTGCGAGAGCGGGACGCCGAGATGATCACAGATCTGCTGCGCGAACACGGGGTGGGCGCTTCCGGTCAGCACCACGATCTCGCGCATGGGTGCAGGCTAACTCAGGCGAACCGGTGCGGCCGGGTGGCGGGCGCGTGCGACCATAGAAGGGTCCACGCAATTGAGCCGGAGAGATGACCTTGACCGCTTCGCCGACGATCGTCGGCCGCACCGATCCGGCCCGCATCCGCAATTTCTGCATCATCGCGCACATCGACCACGGCAAGTCGACCTTGGCCGACCGGATGCTGCAGTCGACCGGCGTGGTCGACGCACGCTCGATGCGCGCGCAGTACCTCGACCGGATGGACATCGAGCGCGAGCGGGGCATCACGATCAAGGCCCAGAACGTTCGAATGCCCTGGACGTCACAGGACGACGGCGTCGAGTACGTCCTCGACATGATCGACACTCCGGGACACGTCGACTTCACCTACGAGGTGTCGCGCAGCCTGGCCGCGTGCGAGGGTGCCGTGCTGCTCGTCGACGCCGCGCAGGGCATCGAGGCGCAGACCTTGGCGAACCTCTACCTCGCGCTCGAGAACGACCTGCACATCATCCCCGTCCTCAACAAGATCGACCTGCCCGCCGCGCAGCCGGACCTCTACGCCGCCGAGATCGCGCACATCATGGGCTGCGCGCCGAACGACGTGCTGCGCGTCAGCGCCAAGACCGGCGAGGGTGTCGAGGATCTGCTCGACGTGATCTGTCGCGAGGTTCCTCCGCCGGTCGGCGTCGCCGAGTCCCCGCCCCGCGCGATGATCTTCGACTCGGTCTACGACATCTACCGCGGCGTGATCACCTACATCCGCGTGATCGACGGGCACTTCATCCCGCGCGAGCGGATCAAGATGATGTCGACGGGCGCGACCCACGAACTGCTCGAGATCGGCGTGATCTCGCCCGAGCCGAAGCCGACGGAGGGGCTCGGCGTCGGCGAGGTCGGCTACCTGATCACCGGGGTGAAGGACGTCCGGCAGTCACGCGTCGGTGACACCGTGACCGACGCGATCAAACCCGCGAAGGAGTCCCTGGGCGGGTACCGCGATCCCAAGCCGATGGTCTACTCCGGCCTGTATCCGATCGACGGCTCCGACTACCCGCTGTTGCGCGACGCGCTCGACAAGCTGCGCCTCAACGACGCGGCACTCGTGTACGAGCCGGAATCGAGTGCCGCGCTGGGCTTCGGCTTCCGCTGCGGCTTCCTCGGTCTGCTGCACCTCGAGATCACGCGTGACCGGCTGGAGCGCGAGTTCGACCTCGACCTGATCAGCACGGCGCCGAACGTCGTGAACCGGGTCATGCTCGAGGACGGCACCGAATACGTCGTCACCAACCCGTCCGACTGGCCGGCCGGGCAGAAGATCGCCGAAGTGTACGAGCCGATCGTCAAGGCGATGATCATCTCGCCGAGCGATTACATCGGCGCGATCATGGACCTCTGCCAGGACCGTCGCGGCACCCTCGGCGGCATGGACTACCTGTCCGAGACGCGTGTCGAACTGCGTTACACACTGCCGCTCTCCGAGATCATCTTCGACTTCTTCGACCAGCTGAAGTCACGTACCCGCGGCTACGCGAGCCTCGACTACGAGATGGCGGGGGAGCAGGCGGCCGATCTGGTGAAGGTCGACATCCTGCTGCAGGGCGAGACGGTCGATGCGTTCTCGGCGATCATCCACAAGGACAAGGCGTATGCGTACGGCACGTCCATGACGAACAAGCTGCGCAAGCTGATTCCCCGGCAGCAGTTCGAGGTGCCGATCCAGGCGGCGATCGGCTCGCGGGTGATCGCCCGCGAGAACATCCGCGCGATGCGCAAGGACGTGCTGGCCAAGTGCTACGGCGGTGACATCACCCGTAAGCGCAAGCTGCTCGAGAAGCAGAAGGAAGGCAAGAAGCGGATGAAGATGGTCGGTCGGGTCGAGGTACCGCAGGAAGCTTTCATCGCGGCGCTGTCGACCGGTGACGTGGAGCCGGTGAAGAAATGAGTGACGACGGGCTGAAGCAGTTGTTGGCGTCGATCAACCACGGTGTGCTCGTGACGATCGGGTCGGACGGACGTCCGCAGCTGTCGAACGTGAACCACACCTTCGACGCGTCCACCGGATTGCTGCGGGTGTCGATCACGGCCGACCGGGTCAAGTACCGCAACCTTGTGCGCGACCCGCGAGCGAGCTATCACGTGGCCAGCGACGACTTCTGGCACTGGGCCGTTGCCGAGGGCACCGCCGAACTCACCCCGGTCGCCGCGGATCCGCACGACGACACCGTCGAGGAACTCATCGAGGTGTACCGCGCGATTGCCGGCGAGCACTCCGACTGGGACGACTACCGGGCCGCGATGGTCCGCGACCAGCGGGTCGTCTTCCGGCTGCCTGTCGAGCGCCTGTACGGCCAACCCTGAGACGACAAGGTCAGCCTTTGAGCGGGGCGTAGCCGACGTCGCCGTGCCCGCCCACGACGATCGTCGCGAGCGCGTCGACGGTGAAGTTGAACGCGCGGAAGCGGTCCTCGACCTCGCCCAGCACCGCCGGCGTGAGCTGGCGCGCGATCGTGCAGTGCGGCCGCCAGCCGCGCGGATCGCTCTGCCCGGCGAAGGCCGGTTCGTGACCGGCATCGACCAGCGTCGCGTACACGTCGCGCTGCAGATCCTTCAGCGGCGCCGAGAGTCGCGGCCCGAGCCACACCACGTCGCCGCGTCCGAAACTCCCGACCGTCAGCATCCGCAGTCGCATCGGTGCGTGCCGTCGCGCGATCCGGCGGGTGAGCTTGACGATCACCTCGGGGTCGTCGACGCTCGCCGCGGTCAGCGTCAGGTGCGGACGATTCGCCGGATTGACCGGGGCGCGTCCGCCGAGCGAGCGCACCATCGCACGGAACTCCGCGATCCGCTCGTCGGTCTCCGGATCGAAACCTGCCACCACCACCGCGATCGCCATGGCATCACACCTCGAGGACGATCTTCCCGACGAGGTCCCCGGACGCGATCGCCTGGAGACCTTCGCCGGCCGACTCCAGCGGCAGGGTGCGGTCGATGAGCGGACGAAGTCCGGTGGTGTTCAGGAACGAGATCATTTCGGCCAGTTCGGCCTTCGTTCCCATCGTCGAGCCGATGACCTGCAACTGCAGGAAGAACACCCGGTTCAAGTCAGCTCCGGGGTTCGGGCCCGAGGTCGCGCCGCAGACGACGACCTTGCCGCCCGGCTTGAGCGCCTTCAGCGAATGCGACCACGTCGCATCGCCGACGGTCTCCATCACCGCGTCGACGCGTTCGGGCAGCCGCGCACCGGACGGGAACGACGCGTGCGCGCCGAGTTCGAGCGCTTTCGCCTGCTTCGCCTCGGTGCGGGCCGTCGCATAGACGCGCAGGCCGGCCGCGCGTCCCATCGCGATGCACGCGGTCGCGACGCCGCCGGAGGCGCCCTGCACCAGCACGGACTGGCCCGGCTTCAATCCGCCACGGGTGAACAGCATCCGGTACGCCGTCAGCCACGCCGTCGACAGGCAGGCCGCCTCACCCCACGAGAGGTCGGCCGGCTTCGGCACGACGTTGCGGGACGGCAGGATCACGTACTCCGCGAGCGTGCCCTGGTGCTTCTCGGAGAGCAGGGTTCGCCCGGGGTCGAGCGTGTCGTCGCCCGTCCAGCCCGGCGTGTTGATCACCGCGTGCACCACGACCTCGTCCCCGGTCGCCTCGTCGATGCCGGCCGCGTCGCAGCCGAGGATCATCGGCAGCTGCTCCTGCTTGATGCCGACGCCCTTCAGCGTCCAGAGGTCGTGGTGGTTCAGGCTCGCGGCTTTCACGGCCACCCGCGTCCAGCCCTCGGCCGGCGTCGGTTCGGGACGCTCGCCGATCACCAGCCCGGCGAGCGGGTTGTCGGGATCGAACGATTCAGCAAAGACAGCGCGCACGGGTTCGAAACTAGCGCGTCATCTCCTCCGGTGCCGAGGCCAGGGCGGCTTCGATCGCCTTGACGAGTTCGCGCGCCGAGGTGGCGGTGAGTTCGACAGCGACCCGGGCGGACGGGCCGCGCGACGGGTCGGTCAGGTCGATGTTCAGCGTGTGTTCTGCCATCGCGTGGACGGGATGGTCGAAATAGACGACGGCGTCGGTGACGTGGAACCAGGAGCTGTCCGGTCCTTTGGCGCTGCCGTTGATCGCGGAGGTCATGGTCGTATAAGTGCACATGGCCGCCTCCTGCTCAGCTGCTCAGATTCGTGCCGAAGAAGGCTGCGACCCGCTCCCAGCCGTCATTGGCGGCGGCGACGCGGTAGGACGGCCGATCCACCGAGAAGAACGCGTGCCCGGCGTCGTCGTAACGGTGGATCTCGTAGCTCTTCTCGTTGTCCTTGAGCAGCTGCTCGAGCTCGTCCACCTGTTGCGGTGACGGGAACTTGTCCTCGTTCCCGAACAGCCCGAGCAACGGACAGCGCAGGTTCGGCAGCTGATCGACCAGGTTGGTGACCTTGAGCGGGAATTCGGCCGGCGGCGTGCCGGTGACGAATGCGCCGTAGCAGTCGACCGCGGCGTCCACGTCGAGGTTGCAGGCGGCGAGCACGGTCTGCCGTCCGCCGGAGCAGTACCCGATCACGCCGACCTTGCCGTTCGAGGTCGGCAGCGAGCGCAGGTACTCGGCCGCGCCGCCGACGTCGCCGACCAGCTGCGCGTCCGGCACGCCGCCCTGCGCGCGCACGGACGCGGCCGCGTCGTCCGGCGCAGCGTTCGGTGCGTCGTGCCAGTACAGATTCGGGCAGATCGCGTCGTAGCCGAGTTCTGCGAACCGGCGCACGATCTCCTTGGTCGCCCGGTCGTAGCCGGGCAGGTGATGGATGACGACCACGCCGCCGCGGCTGCCGTCCTCGGACGGCCGGGCGAGGTAGGCCTGGACCTCGTCGCCGTTCGCCCCGTTGATCATGACAGTTTGTGCGGCTAACGAATCACTCATGCTCCGATCGAAGCACAGTGTGCTGTGCGGTGTCTGCAGCGCGGTCGCCTACGGGCGTGGCCGACAGGTCGCATCCGCGCGGTTGCCGGACTTGCGGGCCGGCAACCGGCCCTTGTTCAGGTAGGCGGCGATCCGGTCGTCCAAGCAACTGTTGCCGCTCAACGAGTCGGCGTGCGAAGTGCCGCCCGGCAACGCGATCAGCCGTGAGTTGGAGAACAGCCTGCGCACCTCGAGGCTGCCGCTGTACGGCGTGGCCGCGTCCTTGGTCTGGTCGACGAGCAGCGTGCGCGGGACGGCGGCGCCGGTGATGTGTACCGGTTTGTGTGCCGCTGCCGGCCAGTACTTGCACGGCGCGTTGAACCAGAAGTTCTGCCAGGTCATGAACGGTGCCTTCTTGGCGATGCGCGAGTTGTCCCTCAGCCAGCGTTGCCATGACCTCGGCCATTGGTTGTCGGTGCACTGCACCGCGTTGTACATCGCGAAGCTGCCGCCGTCGCCGGAGTTCGCGTCGCGGTACTTCGTGCGCACTCCGGAGTAGTCGTGGTGATGCGCGTAGTTCGCGAAGAGCACCGCCTGCTCGGCCCAGGTGAACCGGTAGTACTCGGCGTCGAGGAACACATCGGTCCATTCGTCCGGGCCGATGCCGTGGTCGGCGTGCCCGGTCAGTCTCGCGCGGATGCGGTACCAGCGCTGCTGCACCTTCTTCTCGGTCGGGCCGAGGTGGTACCGCCCTGCGTGGTGCGCGATCCAGCGGAACCACACCTGGCTGTTGTGCTGGAATGCGCCGTCCTGGTCGAGGTTCGCGCCGTACCAGACGCGCCGCGGGTCGACGTTGCTGTCGAGCACCATGCGCTTGATGCGACCGGGGAACAGTGTCGCGTACACCTGCCCGAGGTAGGTGCCGTACGAGTAGCCGTAGTAGCTGATCCGCCGCACGCCCAACGCCTTGCGGATCGAGTCCATGTCGCGGGCGGAGTCCTTCGTGGTCAGGTGGTTCAGGATCCGTCCGTTGTGCTTCGCGCACGCCGCGTCGTACTTCTTCGTCCGCCGGACCCACTTGGCGAACGCGGTCTTGTGGGTGGCGTTGTAGTTCGGACGGTGGAAGCCGAAGTAGCCGTGGTCTCCGCACGACACCCTCGGCTTGCTCGCGCCGGTACCGCGCGGGTCGATCCCGATCCAGTCGTAGTGCGCACCCACGTTGTGCGGCACCGACTCGCCCAACGTTGCGAGATAACGGCCGGCGCCGCCCGGGCCGCCCGGATTGGTGAGCATGACGCCCTTGTACGGGCGGGCCGAGTGCTTCACCCGGGCCAGCGCCAGCGTGATCATCCGCTGGTGCGGGTGGCCGTAGTTCAGCGGCACACGCAGTGTCGCGCAGCGCGCGCCGGACACCCGCAGCTCGAAGCTCTTGCACCGCGACCAGTGCAGGGTGCTCTGTGCCGAGTGCGCCGCGGCGCGGGGAGCGGAGTGCAGGGACGACGCGACACCTTGGCTCGGCGCCGGCGTCACGAGGACCCCGCCGAAGGTGATCGTCGCGGCCAGGACGGCGGCGCGCCGGGTGATTGCCATGCAGCAAAACTAGAGTGATCGTTCGTGCCGCGCATCCGACGCCCGCTGATCGCACTGATCGTGCTGGTCGTCGCCCTGCTTATCGGCTATGCCGTGCGGGCCGCGCGGTCGGACGGAGCCGTCCCGCCGCACCCGGCCGTCGTGAGCGGGGTCGTTCTGCATGAGTGACGCAGTACGAAGCGCCGCCGTGACCGACCGCGGTCGCCCGCGCGGCGGCCTGCTGCGGCATCGGAACTTCCGGCTGCTGTGGGCCGGCCAGAGCGTGAGTGACCTCGGCACGGCGGTCAGCGGGATCGTGCTACCGCTGATCGCGGTCGTGTACCTCGACGCGTCCGCCCTCGAGGTCGGCCTGCTGTCGGCGCTCGTGTGGCTGCCGTGGCTGCTCATCGGCCTGCCGGCGGGCGTGCTCGTCGACCGCTCGCGCAAGCGGCCGCTGTTGATCTGGTGCGACGTCGCGCGAGCGGTCCTGATGGGCAGCGTCCCGATCGCGGCGGCGTTCGACGCGCTGACGATCGGGCAGCTGTTCGTCGTCGCGGCGGCGGTCGGATTCGCGACCGTGTTCTTCCAGGTCGCCTACCAGTCGTACCTGCCGACGCTGATCGCCCGCGACGAACTGACCGAGGGCAACGCGAAGTTGCAGGGCAGCCAGGCGGCCGCCGGCGTCATCGGACCCGGTGTCGGCGGATTGCTCGTCGAGGTCTTCCGCGCACCGTTCGCGCTCATCGCGGACGCGCTCAGCTACCTCGTGTCGGTGGTCGCACTGCTGGGCATCACCGCTCGCGAAGCCGAACCCGAGCGTCCGGAACGCCGCAGCCTGCGTGCCGAGATCGCCGAGGGTGCCCGCTTCGTCCGGGCCGATCCGCTGCTGCGGGTGATGACGATCTCGCCGGCGCTCGGCAATTTCTTCTACATCGGGTACGAAGCGATCGTCGTGCTGTTCCTCGTGCGCACCGTGCACCTGCGGCCAGGCCTGGTCGGCGTGCTGCTCGCCCTGGTCGGAGTCGGTGCGGTGATCGGCGCGGCCCTCGCCCGCCCGTTCGCACGCTGGGTGGGGACGGCGCGGGCGCTCTGGCTGGGCTTCGCGATCACCGCGCCGTTCTCGTTGCTGATCCCGCTGACCACCGGCGGGTTCGGCGTGCTGCTGTTCGTCTTCGGCAACGTGATCATGCTCATGGGCGTGCTCGTCTACAACGTGACGATCGGCAGCTTCCGGCAGGCGTACTGCCCGCCGAACCTGCTCGGCCGCATCGTCGCGACCATGCGGTTCGTCCTGTTCGGCTCGATGCCGCTCGGCGCGCTGTTCGGCGGCGTGCTCGCGGACCTGTTGGGCACGCGGTCGGCCGTCCTCGTCCTCATGCTCGGCAATCTGATCCCGGTTCTCGTCCTGGTGACTTCGCCGCTGCGCACGATGCGCGACCTGCCCGAGCGGCCGCCGGAGGCGCTGTCCTCCGCCGGTTCCTCGCCCGCGTGACGCACACTTGACAGGTGCCATCCGCGCTGCCGACCGGTGATCCCGCCCCGCCCGACGGGCGGTTGCGTCGCAGCACCCTCGACGCGGCTCGCGGCGTGCGCTTCGGCGTGTACGTGCATGTGCCGTTCTGCGACACCCGCTGCGGCTACTGCGACTTCAACACCTACACCGCGGCCGAACTCGGTCCCGGGGTGAGCCGTGGCTCCTATGCCGACACCGTGCTCGCCGAGGTCCGGCTCGCCGCGGACGTGCTGTCCGACACCGACGTGCCGCCTGCGTCCACGATCTTCTTCGGCGGCGGCACCCCGACCCTGCTGCCCGCCGAGCACCTCGGGCTGGTCATCACCGAGCTCCGCGACCGGTTCGGCCTGGCCGACGACGTCGAGATCACCACCGAGGCGAACCCCGAGACTGTGACGCCCGGGTACTTCGCCAAGCTGCGCGCTGCCGGGTTCACCCGGATCTCGCTCGGCATGCAGTCGGCGGTGCCCCGCGTGCTCGAGGTGCTCGACCGCCGCCACCAGCCCGGCCGTCCCGAACGGGCGGTCGCCGAAGCACGCGGCGCCGGTTTCGAACACGTCAACCTGGACCTCATCTACGGTGCGCCCTACGAGACCGACGCCGACTGGCAGCGCTCGCTCGACGCGGCGATCGCCGCCGATCCCGATCACATCTCGGCCTATGCACTGGTCGTCGAGCAGGGCACCGCGCTGGCCCGCCAGGTGAAGGCCGGCGTCGTCCCGGAAGTAGATGACGACGTGCTGGCCGACCGCTACGTGATGGCCGACGAGACGCTCTCGGCGGCAGGCTACGACTGGTACGAAGTGTCGAACTGGGCGCGCTCGGACGACGCGCGCTGCCGGCACAACGAGCTGTACTGGTCGGACGACAACTGGTGGGGGATCGGGCCGGGCGCGCACAGCCACGTCAGCGGGGTGCGCTGGTGGAACGTGAAGCATCCGGCCCGCTACACCGCCCTGCTCGAAGCCGGCCGCAGTCCGGCGGCCGGACGCGAGACCCTCGACCCGGCCGCCCGGCACACCGAGCGGGTCATGCTCGCCGTGCGCATGCGCGCGGGCCTGCCGACCGACGAGCTCACCGACGCTGCGCGCGGTTCGTTGCCGCAGCTGGCCAGCTGGGGGCTGGTCGAGCCGTTCGCGGTGGGCGAGGGACGCGTGGTGCTGACCCAGCGCGGTCGGCTGATGGCTGACGCGGTCGTCCGCGAGCTGCTGCCGTAGACCGCCGACAGCGTCAGGTCTTGCGCTTGCCGAGCGCGTCCAGATCGAGGATGCGCACGTGGATGGTGTGCCGGTTCTCCAGCGCCGCGCGCAGGGCGCGATGCAGCCCGTCCTCGAGGTAGACCTCGCCGTCCCACTGCACGGCGTGCGGGAACAGGTCGCCGTAGAAGGTGGAGTCCTCGTCGAGGAGCTGGTCGAGGGCGAGTTCCTTCTTGGTGGTGACGAGTTCCTCGAGCCGGATCGTGCGTGGCGCGACGTTGGCCCAGTCGCGTGCGGAGAAACCGTGATCGGGATACGGACGACCATCCTGCACCCGCTTGAAGATCACGATCTTGCCCCCTCGAATCCCGGCGCCAACCCTAGTCGTAGCGCTCGTCACACTTCGCCGCGCTCTAAGCTGAAAGACGTCCGACGACCCGCGAGGAGTTGCATCCGATGGCCAGCGCAGACCGCAAGCTCGAGGTCCTGCGCGCGATCATCGAGGACTTCATCTCGACCAACGAGCCGGTCGGCAGCAAGTCGCTGGCCGATCGGCACAACCTCGGCGTGTCACCGGCCACGATCCGCAACGACATGGCGGTGCTCGAAGAGGAAGGGCTGATCGCCCAGCCACACACCAGCGCGGGCCGCATCCCGACCGACGCCGGCTACCGGCTGTTCGTCGACCGGCTCACCGAGCTGAAGCCGCTCTCGAACGTCGAACGGCGCGCGATCCGCACCTTCCTGGACGGGGCCGCTGATCTCGACGACGTGCTGCACCGCGCGGTGCGCACCCTCGCGCAGCTGACCCGGCACGTCGCGGTCGTGCAGTATCCGTCGCTGTCGCGCTCGCGGGTGCGCCATCTGGAACTCGTCCGGCTCACCGAGTCGCGACTGATGCTGGTGCTGATCACCGACACCGGCCGGGTCGAGCAGCGCATCGTCGAGCTGCCTCGCCCGGTCGGCGAGGACGACGTCTACGACCTCCGCGCGACGCTGAACCTGCGATTGCGCGACCGGCTGGTCGCCGAGGCGCCCGAGATCGTCACCGAGCTGCCGCCGCAGGTGGCCCACGAGTTGCGCGGCCTGCTCACCACGCTCACCGCGGTGTTGCTCGAGGTGCTCGTCGAACAGCACAGCGAACGGATCGTGCTCGGCGGAACGGCGAACCTCACCGAGAACGCCATGGATTTCCCGGCCATCCGGCCGGTGCTGGAGGCGCTCGAGGAGCAGGTGGTGCTGCTGCGCCTGCTCGACCAGTCGCTGACCGCGAGCCAGGTGGTCGTCCGGATCGGCAACGAGACCCAGCACGAAGGCCTGGTCGGCGCGTCCGTGGTGGCAACTGCCTACGGCCCGCGCGGCTCGGCGCTCGGCGCGGTCGGCGTGCTGGGTCCGCGGCGGATGGACTACGCGCACACGATGGCCCGTGTGGCGGCGGTCGCCCGGTATGTCGGTGAGCTACTTGCCGAGCGGTGACTCGGTAGGCTGGGTCTGGCACTCGCCAACGGTGAGTGCCAGCGACGTGCAAGGGACGGGTAGTGGCTGATTCACCACGGGACTACTACGGGCTGCTCGGCGTCAATTCCGACGCCACGCCCGAAGAGCTCAAGCGCGCCTATCGACGGCTCGCGCGCGAACTGCACCCGGACGTGAACCCCGACGCCGCGGCCCAGGACCGGTTCAAAGAGGTCACCACGGCCTACGAGGTGCTCTCCGATCCCGAGAAGCGGCGCATCGTGGATCTCGGCGGCGATCCTCTCTCGCAGGGCGCCGGGTCGGCCGGCAACCCGTTCTCCGGGTTCGGTGGCTTCGGCGACGTGTTCGAAGCCTTCTTCGGCGGCGCCGGCGCCGGCGCGGCGGGACGATCGCGCCGCAGCCGGGTGCGTCCGGGTGCCGACGCGCTGCTGCAGATGTCGCTGACCCTGGACGAGGCAGCCTTCGGTGTGCGCCGCGAACTGAACGTCGAGACCGCCGTCCTGTGCACCACGTGCCAGGGCGCGGGCTGCGCGCCCGGCACATCGCCGCGCACCTGCGCGACCTGCGGCGGCACCGGTGAACTCCAGTCGGTGCAGCGCTCGTTCCTCGGCCAGGTGATGACCACCCGTGCGTGCACCGCCTGCGCGGGCACCGGCGAGCAGATCCCGTCGCCGTGCCCGACGTGCGGCACCGAGGGCCGCGTGCGTGCCCGCCGCACCATCACCGTGGACGTGCCGGCCGGCATCGAGGACGGCATGCGCATCCGGCTGTCCGGCCAGGGCGAGGTCGGTCCGGGCGGCGGCCCGGCCGGCGACCTCTATGTCGAGATCGCCGAGCAGCAGCACGACACCTTCACCCGCGAGGGCAGCGATCTGCACTGCACGATCGAGGTGCCGATGACCGCGGCCGCGCTCGGCACCGATCTCGTGCTCACCACGCTGGACGGTGAGGAGAAGATCGACGTCCGGTCCGGCACGCAGAGCGGCACGGTGCTGACCTTGCGCGGCAAGGGCGTGCCGCGCCTGCGCAGCAGCGCGCGCGGCGACCTGCACGTGCACGTGGACGTCCGGGTGCCCACCCGGCTCGACGACGAGCAGGAGCGCCTGCTGCGCGAGCTCGCGGCGCTGCGCAACGAGGACGTCGCGTCGGTCACCAAGTCCGGCAGCCTGTTCGGCAAGGTGCGCGGCGCCTTCCGCCAGTGAGCGACGCTTGCCGAGCGAGCCAACGTCATAGCGCGTGCCGCCAGGCACAATCCGGACGATGACGCCGCCGCTGTTCCTCGTCGACGAGCTGCCGACCGGCGACACGCTGGCGCTGACCGGCGACGAGGGCCGGCACGCGGCCCGGGTCAAGCGGCTGGCCGTCGGTGAGCCGGTGCTCGTGGGCGATGGCCGGGGCTCGATCGCGTCCGGTGTCGTGGCGGAGGTGCGGCCGGACGGCCTGCAGCTCGACCTGACCTCGAGGCGATTCGTCGCGCCGCCGGAGCCGCGGATCACCGTTGTCCAGGCCTTGCCGAAGGGTGATCGGGCCGAGCTCGCGGTCGAGACGGCGACCGAACTCGGCGTCGATGAGATCGTCCCGTGGGCGGCGTCGCGGTCGATCGTCCAGTGGCACGGGCCGCGCGGCGACAAGGCCCTCGACAAGTGGCGTCGCACTGCCGCAGAGGCGGCCAAGCAGAGCCGGCGGGCGTGGCTCCCGGGCATCCGATCGCTGGCCGACACTGCGGCCGTCGCCGAGCGGTTGGCCGCCGGCTGCGGGCTGGTGCTGCACGAGGCCGCCGACCTGCCGCTCGCGTCCGTCGGGCTACCGGCCGGCGGTGAGCTGGTTGTGGTCGTCGGGCCGGAGGGCGGGATCAGCGCCGACGAACTCGACCGGTTCCGCGCCGCTGGTGCGGCACTCGTGCGGTTGGGCGAGCCGGTGCTGCGCACCTCGACCGCGGGAGCGGCCGCGCTGGCCGCGCTGTCAGTGCGACTTGGTCGGTGGGGCTGACGGTGGTGCCGAGCGCGACGGCGTTGGCTTGCTGACCGTCGGTGACGGCTTGGTGGCCGACGGATACGCGGTAGGCGCCACCGAGCGGCTCGGCGGCGGCGGCAGGTACTTGGCGCCGTGGCTGGGCGAGACGGTCGACCGCGGCGTGCTCGGGTACGCGCGCGGAGGCTTGGTCGGCAGCGGGCGCGGTGCAGTCGGCTTGGCCGTCGGCGGCGGTGTCGCCGGAGACGGCGCGACCGAGCGCGACGGGTGCCTCGCCCTGGTCGGCGAGGCGGTGGGCGGCGGCGAGGGGACCGACGACGACGACGGCCCGACCTGTCCGCCGCCCGGGTGTTCGCGGTGCGAGGTGTGCCCGGCCGCGATCGCGGCGGCGCCACCGCTGAGGGCGATCACCACCGCGGCGGCCGCGAGCGGAGCACCCCAGTTGCGATCGCCGAGCAGCACTCCGGCGGTCGCGTCGTCGATCATCTGCTCGGCGCGGGACGGGTCATAGGGCACCCACTGGCTGTGCAGTTCGCGGCGCAGCAGTGTTTCGATGTCGGTCATGTCAGCACCTCCGCTGGCAGGGTTTCCAGGGCTCGGGTTCGCAGCGTGGTCAGGGCGCGGGCTGCCTGGCTGCGCACCGTGCCGGTCGAGATGCCGAGGGTCGTCGCGATCTCGTTGTCCGGCAGGTCGCACAGGTAGCGCAGCACGAGTACGGCACGCTGCCGTGGCGGCAGATCCCGCAACATCGGCAGCACGGTGAGCCGGTCGTCCACGCCGCCCTCGACCGGCCCTGCGAATGCCGGCTCGGGCGGTTCGGCGACGGTCAGTTCGCTGCCGCGGTGCTTGCGCCACCGGCTGATATGTGCGTTCAGGATCGATCGACGGAGGTAGCCGAGCGCCTCCGGACGGCGGATCCGTCGCCATCTCGGGTAGGCGTTGGCGAGCGCCGTCTGCACGAGGTCTTCGGCCTCTGTGCGCGAGCCGCTGATCGCGACACCGATGGTCATCAGCGCGCTCCAGTGCTCGCGCACGAAGGACTCGAAGTCCTGCCGTGCCGCGAGCTCACTCGCCGGTGTGATCGCCTGCCGTTTCAACTGGGAACCTCTCGCCCGTCCGCCGCTTCGTCGACTACTACGCCGGGCGCCCCCATTCTGTTGCACGCCGGCTGGTTAGGCTCCGGAGCATGGTCGATCCGGACTGCATCTTCTGCAAGATCGTCGCCGGCGACATCCCGGCCACGCGGGTGTACGAGGACGAGAACACCATCGCCTTCCGGGACACCAACCCGCAGGCGCCGACCCATGTGCTCGTCGTGCCGCGCGAGCACTTCACCGATCTGGGCGACATTGCGCGTGATCCCGCGGCCAGTGCGGGCTTCGTCGCAGGCATTCGGGGCACGGCCGAGACGCTCGGCGTCGAGGAGTACCGGACCGTCTGCAACACCGGCGCCGGCGTCGGCCAGAGCGTGTTCCATCTGCATGCGCACGTCCTCGCAGGCCGCCCGATGGGCTGGCCGCCGGGATAAAAGCGGTGGTCCGGCGCCTGGGCGCCGTACACTGGGCGATGTACCGAGTTGCCGACCAGAGAGCAGAACTTGTCCGACCCGACACCCAGCACGGACCGCGTCTCCACCGTCATCGTCGTGCCCGGCGAGCAGGCCATGGTCTCGCTTCTCGGTTCCCGTGACGAACTGCTCCGCGTCGTCGAGCAAAGCCTCGACAGCGACATCCACGTGCGCGGCAACGAGATCACGATCACCGGTGCGCAGGCAGACAACGCGATCGCCGTCCGGCTGTTCGAGGAGCTCCTCGAGCTGCTCAAGTCCGGCCAGCACCTGACACCGGACTCGGTGACGCGCGCGCTCGGCATCCTGACCGCCGACAGCGGCGAGCGTCCCGCCGAGGTGCTGAGCCTGAACATCCTGTCGCG